>CAYPZJ010000009.1:0-29624 GCA_964414635.1 uncultured Spirochaetia bacterium | reverse complement strand
TCCGTGAAAGAATTTCTGAAATTCGGAAAGCGGATTACCATTCCAATAATCTATTGTAAATGGTTTGACATTCCTTTGGGGTGTCGTACCATGATATATTGACCTTAATGTAGGGGTAATTCATGGGGAATGTTGAAAAAATCAAAAATCATTCGATCTTTGATAGGGGCGACTCTTGCGGTCGCCCTTTGGAACAAGATATTGGAAAGGGCAGGCGCAAGACCTGCTCCTGCATTTGCGTTTTTCAACACCCCCGTAAAACCATCCCCTACATGAATTCTTGTCAGGGTACGTCGTGTGCCTGCCCTGAATAATCCCATATTTAAACATACTCCATAAATTACTGCAACACGTACTCAATTTTAAATTCAAGAATAGTCGTCACTTGGCATAGATACGAACCCCTCAACGTACTTAAGGTAATATAATATATCTGTTTCTCAATTTCTACTTTTACTATGGATGAGGGAGGGATTTTTGTTTCGGGTTTATTGTTCTTGAAGTTGGGTGGGTTATTGCGTAAAAATAAGTAGGAGCGTGCATTAAACGACAATCTACCCCTGCAATTTTTCAATGAATTACAGGGTCAGTCAGGCGGTTTTAATGAAATACCCTTCCCTGTTTTCATCACAGAAACCGCATTTAATCCGACGAGGGTAATGCATCGAATGGAACCTCCCAGCTTTCATACGCTGCAAACAGATTTTCCAAAGGTTCCATCAACCCCATAGAACACATCCCAATCATCCCTCCGTCTGAACATTCCACCAAACGACGCAGCCAGACTACTTGTTGATGTACCATATCAGGAGAACCAAAAGGTAATACCTGCTGTCGGTCTAACTCTCCATAGAGTGTAATAGAACCAGCGAGTTGGTTGGATACAAAAGCGGGATCCCACAGATTCACCTGCCCATTGAACGCATCTACTCCAATTTCAACTAAATCAGACATAATAGATTGAATATTCCCATCACTATGAAAAAACACCCACTTTCCCGCCTGTTTGATCCGGTCGCAGTAATTTGCATATAGTGGTTTGAAAATTCTACGCCATTGTTCTGGAGCAATAAGCATTCCCTGTTTGCTACCCCATTCATCGGAAAAATGGATTCCATCAACTGCTGTGGTACACCAGATCTCTAACTCTCGTAAATGAAAATCATGAATCCGATTCAACAACTCAAAAAAACCCGAATCCTCATAGGCGATGTCCAGCATGGTTTGCTCCATCCCCCGTAAATACATATAGCGCAGAAAAGGCATCACCCCACTCCATCCCATCATAAAGCGATCGGTACGATTATACATGGTATGAATGGATTCTACCCGAGCATGATCTACCATCTCCCAAGGTAAGCGATATGCATCAACCTTATCCCAGGTGTCAAGAGGTGGGTGACGAACTTCGCCTTGTACACCATCCTCGCCACACTCAAAACAACATCCCCATGTATCCCAATAGCAACCTTTGGTGTATGGGGTGCCTTTTTGATAGGGAGAAGACCCCAAGGGATTTAGAGCAGCAATAAAATCCGAAGGAAAACGATTTCGTAACTGGTTCACATCGTCGGGGCGATATCGTAGCGCTTGCACGGTAATAGAATGATCCAGCGGGGGACGATCGGGTTTTGTAAATGATAAGGAGCGAATCACCCGCTCACGAGAGGTCATCGGGCGCTTATTCCATCAGGTGTTTAATCGAAGCAACGATTCGTTCCCCCGATGCCATGTGTTCGGCTTCCAATGTAGGGGACATAGGAGGTGGAACCGAATAACCAGATACAATTTGGGCAGGTTTCCGTAGTGATTCCCATCCTTCTTTTTGTACTTGATATACGATATGCTCGTTAAAAGAACAAGTAAGCGGGGATTGGGTGACCAACACCAGGCGTCCGGTTTTTTGTACGGATGTGAGAATGGTATCCAAATCCAATGGAAAAAGCGTACGTAAATCGATAACCTCAATAGAAATCCCTTGTTCTGCAGCAATATCCGCCGCTTCTAAAACACGTTTTAGCATATAGGAGTAGGAAATGACGGTTACATCGGTTCCTGCTTGTCTAATTTTGGCTTCCCCAAATGGAATGGTATATTCCTCGGTGGGAACAGGACCCTTTTCTGTGTATAGCAACTGATGCTCAATAAAGAAAACGGGGTCATCATCTCGGATTGCGGTCTTTAACAATCCTTTTAAATCGTATGGATCATACGGTGCAACGATTTTAATACCCGGGAAATGTGCTACAACGGATTCCAAACTCTGGGAATGTTGTCCAGCATAGCCTTTTCCCCCTCCAATCGTAGTCCGTATGACCAATGGTATTTTCGCTTTTCCACCAAACATATATCGGTTTTTTGCCACCTGATTCCCTAGCTGATCCATGGTCATCAAAACAAAATCAATATACATTAACTCCACAATTGGTCGCATCCCCACCATTGCCGCGCCACATCCGGTTCCGATAATCGCGGCTTCGGATATGGGAGCATTGAACACGCGATCCCTCCCGAAATAGTCTAATAATCCACGAGATGCTTGAAATGCACCTCCATAATCTGCCACATCTTCCCCATAAAAGATGACCCGGGAATCCCGGCTCATTTCTTCTTTTATGGCTTCTGCTACGGCATGACGCGCAAGAATTCTGCCTTCACCATCTCGGGGCGTTAATTTCGATTCAGGAAGATTCTGTGGAACAAACTCCGGTGGTACGGTTTCTGTTTTTGTGTTGGAAAGGAGCCCTTCTTCAATGGTATCGGGAGTGGGGTAATCGGCTTCCGATGCTCGCTTTGCAGCTAATTCTATTTTCGCATCGGCTTGTTCTCGTAACGCATCCATTTCAGACTGACTTATAAGATTTTGTTCAACCAAAGAAGCAGCTAACGAATTGAGCGGATCCAGCGCACGCCACGCATCTTCTTCCTGTTTTGTACGATAGGTATTGCATTTATCACTTAAGGAATGTCCATAATAGCGATAGGTAATGTATTCCAACACAGTAGGACCGTCCCCCTGTCGTGCCCGATTAATCGCTCGTCGAGCGGAATCCCGTACCGCCATAAGATCCATGCCATTCACCACTTCAGCATTCATATTTACATTGTTATACCCTGCTCCGCGTTGGGCTAAATATTTTACACCGCACACTTCACCAATAGACTGCCCTGTCATCCCATACTGGTTATTTTCAATTGCAAAAATGATTGGTAGCTTCTTCTCAAATTGTTCCTGTACCGCAAAATTCATAGCCTCATGGGCGATCCCATTATTAGTAGCACCATCACCCACCAAACAAACTGTAACTCGTTTCGTTCCTAGTTTTGCACTGCCCAATGCAGCACCCACCGCCATAGCATAGCTTCCTCCTACAATTGCATTCGCTCCCAAATGTCCCATATTAAAATCTGCGATATGCATCCCTCCTCCACGACCACGGCAATACCCATCATCCTTTCCAAATAGCTCACAGAACGCTTTATACACATGATGGTCCAATGCCATCTGCTTCAAATCCTCTGTTTGCTCAAACCGATAGTCGGATAAAAAGGTTTCCAACGCTTGGTCTGAACCTTTGTTAATAAAATAAAATCCTTTCGCAATAGAATGACCGTGTCCTCGGTGGGTTGATGTAATATAGTCATCTGGAAACAAGCATCCCATAATACCCGATGCCACCGCTTCCTGCCCTATAGACAAGTGGGTTGCACCCACAAACGTAAAATCGGGCAATGGTTTATAGGATCCTTGTTTCATTTTTACGATACATTCTTCAAAAGAGCGTATCAACGCCATACAATAGAAATGATCCAACAGTGTTTCTTTGGTCATTCCTTTTGCTAATTCAAACGAAAGGGGAGTTTTGTATTGAAAAATGGGAATTGGAGGCAGGAGAATTTCACTTGGTGAAAAGTCCGGCATCACATTCAATTCTTTCATCGGAATATCCTTGTTTTTATAAATTAGGGGGTATATACAATCGTACGTACAAACGTTGGCTCAAACCCATGTTCCTCTAGCCAGGACACAACACCGGGTTCTGACGCATGGAACCGTATGTATTCAACCGCCAAACCAACGGCTTGATCGGTATCATCCATCGAAGGAAATAATCCTATTTCAATATGGAAATCTTCATTGATTAGCACATATCGATGAGGAGTCTGGTATACATCAAACACCGCTCCGAATGCCTGGAGGGATACTAAAAGCGATGTCCAATTATCATGCGCCCGTGCACCCAAATCGAAATTACGCACCAAAATAGCTTGAACGATTGCATCGCTGGAGAAGGTATTGACATAGAAACCGGTTACCGGTCCACGAGCACCGCTGGTTACTTTCATTACTTTATGCGCCCCCCACGTGTCCTCCATTACATTAAACCGATCTAAATCATAACGGTCATACACGGTTCTCCATGTTACTTCCCCCAATTGGATATCTGCAAACGAAGATCTGGAAAGGTCATGGAAATTATGGAACACGACTAGATGCTGAAGGGGAGGCAAATTTACAGGAGGAGGGGGGGGTTCCTCTTCATAATATCCTTCCGGTGCGGTTAACGTGGTAAATGGTTCTCCTGGTTTTTCACGATGATCATCTCCAAAAGCAGGGGTGGATAGAACCATCCAACCGATAAAGATAAGCAGCACACGATTCTGTTTCATACCATGGTGAAGATAATAAGGAGCATTCGGTGTGACAAGTTAGGAAACAGGGAGGGATGTATTTCAAATTGGTATCAAAATAGGGTCAATAACCTTTGAAGAACAGCGTTGCAAGAAGTGAAGTACCGAAGCAATCTTTTTAAAAGTGAGATTTCTTCATTTCGTCCGCACTGATCTTGTTTTTGTTTCATCCGTATGAGATTCATCCATGGTTAGAACGAGATATGGAAAAGATTGCGATACCAAAGCGGCGCGCAACCTTTTCCAAAAGCAAGTGGGTTTGGAATTAGCCCCAGAATTCCATGATAAGTGGAGCAATAATTAAACCGATAATACTCATCAGCTTAATGAGAATATTTAACGAGGGTCCGGAGGTATCTTTGAGAGGATCGCCAACGGTATCCCCAACAACAGCGGCTTTATGCGCAGGGGATCGTTTTCCACCAAAATTCCCCCCTTCGATATATTTCTTTGCATTATCCCAAGCGCCTCCTACGTTTGCCATAAAAATCGCCATGAGAAAACCCGAAACAATTGCACCTGCTAATAAGCCTCCTAATGCAGCAGGACCCATAAGAAATCCTACAACAATGGGAGCTAGAATGGCGAGTCCACCGGGGATAATCATTTGAAACAGAGCTGACCTGGTGGAAATATCGACACACCGGGCGTAATCGGCTTTTGCTTTCCCTTCCATCAGACCATCAATTTCTTTGAATTGACGCCGCACTTCATGAACCATTTCTTCAGCACCTTTTCCAACCGCGGAAATCGTAAGTGCACTAAAAAAGAAAGGCAACATCCCTCCCACAAATAATCCTGCAATTACCCACGGATCGGTAATACTAATGGTTTCCAATCCTGTGGATTTCTGATATGCAAGAAATAAAGCAAAGGCAGTAAACGCAGCAGCACTAATAGCAAATCCCTTATTTATAGCCGCCGTGGTATTCCCCACCGAGTCCAATGCCTCGGCTCGGGTTCGGGCTTCTTCCCCTAATCCAGCCATTTCAGCAATCCCTGCTGCATTATCGGTAATAGGTCCATATCCATCAATGGAAAGGAGATATCCCATAGTAGCCAGAATTCCTACCGCTGCCATGGGGATCCCAAATGTTCCAGCCAAGGTGTAGGATCCAATAATTGCGATAGCGGTTACCAATACCGGTATCGCCGTACTATACAATCCTACTGACAGACCGGTAATAATATTTGTTGCTGCTCCTGTTTGACTAGATTTGGCTATGCGTTTTACATAACGGTAGCTGTCGCTGGTATAATATTCGGTGATATAACCAATGACCAAACCCGCAATTAAACCCAATAATACCGATAGAAAAATTGCAATATTATTGGATGTCCACGGATTCAACGTATCCCGTAATTCCAGCGCCGCCACATCAGAAACCAAGCGTTTGACCTGCTCCGGGTTTGCGTGCATTCCTACAATCTGACCTATCCGGTCTTCATTAATGGAGGTAAAAATGCCCTGGTATTCGCTTCCATCCCGATTTGCAATTTGAATAGTTAGATTATTAAACTCATTTAAGAGCGCCTGACGATTGGTCTCGGATTTAACGGGTAAGGATCGTACTATTCGTTCAATTTTTGTTTGGCTTGTTTCGTAAGATTCATAAGTGCTTGCAACCATTAGCTGGTTGATCTCTTTTGAAACAGCCGTTCGATCCGACTCATAGGGGTTACTTACCATATTCCCCAGTGGGAAGAAGTAGCATATCAGGAACACAGCAGCAATCGTGATAAAAAAACTTGCAAGGGTTCCCCGACGTAACGCCCCCATTGCTTGTTTGGTTTTTTGAGTAAAATCCATTTCCGGGGTTTCTTTCGCAGAAACGAAAAAGGTTCCGAGAATCCCACCGATAATCCCTACCGCAGCGATGACTAAGCCCAATAGAATTCCAGTAAACCCAAAAATAATAGCACCAATGGTCATCGCACCAACTAAGGTACTCACATACGACTCATAGAGGTCAGCACCCATACCGGCGATATCCCCTACGTTATCTCCTACGTTATCGGCTATGGTTGCAGGATTACGTGGATCATCTTCCGGGATTGATTGTTCCACTTTTCCTACTAGGTCTGCCCCGACATCTGCTGATTTGGTATAAATCCCTCCACCAACACGAGCAAAAAGCGCAATAGAACTTGCACCAAATCCATATCCTGCAATGATGGTAATGGGATCGAATACTCCTTCACCAAAATAATTGAGGAGAAAATACGTTACACTCAATCCAGTCAGTCCAATCCCCACCACGGACATGCCCAATACAGCACCTCCCTCGAAAGCAACTCGCAACGCCTTTTTAATACTCCCTTCTACCACATTAGCCACTCGTACATTCGCCGCAGTTGCCATCATCATTCCAATATAGCCGGTCAAGGCAGAAGTGACTGCTCCAATTACATATACCAAACCTGTCCAAGGAGATAATGCAATGGAGAGCAATATAGTTATCCCGATAATAAAAAAGACTAGCACGGAATATTCCCGACGTAGAAACGCTTTCGCTCCGGTACGGATACTATCCGCAATGCCAACCATGGTTTCATTTCCCGGGTTTGTATGATTCACCCGAAAAGCAAAAATGAGAGCCGTTAATAGAGCAATAATTCCACTAACGGGTACAACAAGCTGCATAATCAGTTCCATAGGATACTTCCTTTTCAATGTATAGTTTTGTGCATCTACCATGAAACCAGATCGGGAGAATTTTTCTGGTTTCTAACGATGATAAGATAATAAAATTTCGATCTAATGGTTCTTGTTTTTGCATGGTTGCAATACTAAATAACCGGTATAACTTATCGTTATATATTCAGTTATAAAAAAATATTAGGTTTATCGTCAACCAGAACCAATGACGTAAGCGATCATCAATTCTTCTGTTTAGATAAATAATGGCACAGTTCTTTTAAATCCTGCTATTTTTTCCTAAACACAGAATCTACTGAAGGGTTCAAGTGTTTATATCGATGGATACAAAGAGGATTGTAGTGTACTTACAAACACAAAATAATAAGGTTTATCCTCAGTCGTATCCTTACGCAGGCTATCCAGGCTTTTTTTTTGATCACAAAATTGTTTAGTCTTCAGTTCCCTTCCTTTGACAGTGTTCATGGATCGGGAGAAGGGCGATGAGGGCATTGGAATTAAACCGATAGCATGAGCAAAGGAGTACAGGAATTCTCATAATTATGAATACGCCAGGTTGTACTCATACTCGTAAACACCAGCGTGTGGGAAGCGTATGCTCCCGTGCTTTAACTGTGTATATGTTTGTAATCGGATTTGTGTTTATTCAACTCAGTTTTATGAGTGGTTGTTGGATTGATTCCGATTCCGAAGATCTCCCCGAAAACCCCGAAAATTTTCCCACCCAAATGGCAGGGGAGGAAATGATCTATTATGGATATAATAATGACGGCAGTTTGGATTTTATCGTGCGGGGAACCAATGATTATTACCTTCAAACCAAAGAATTTTTACTCACCGATTTCAAAGTTTTATATTATGGGAAAGACGAAGAAGGGAACGAGGTGATTACCCAGCTTACTTCCAATTATGGGAAAATTCATACCATAACAAAAAATTTCCAGGCATGGGGAAATGTAATAGTAATAAAAAAAGACGACTCCCGTATTTCCACCAGTCAGATTACATATGACCACAAAGACAAAATGTTACGTACCCCACCGAACAATAAGGTCATCATCTATCGGGCGGATGGAACCATCACCGAAGGAGTCGATCTGGTTGCAAGCCGTGAAGCATCCACGGATGCAGGGAAAATAGAATTAAAGGATAGCATAACCTACACACCCAACACGATAGAAAAAAGTGAGGATACCCTTTGAACCGGATAACACAAGCATTTAGTTTTGTTTTGTTTCTAAGTTTGCTATGGATTGCATTTCCTTTTGTTTTTTATGGTTTGGATGAAGCAGCACAAGCACGGCAGGAAATGCGTTTGGCGGATCCCGTGGAAGCGGAAATACGCGGGAATGTTCCTTCCGATCGTATTGTGGTGTTTGGGAGGGAACAAACATATCGGGATCATAATGAGGTGCTGGTACTGCGGGGTGATCCGTATATTTTATCACGGGAAGACTATCTCACAGGTGATGAAATCATTTATTACCGGCAAGAAGGCTGGGTGGAAATCAAACGGAATGCAAAAATTCGAAATTTTGAGAATCACATTATTGTAACAGGGGATCAGGCAAAATATAATTTGGATACCCGGGATGCGGAAGTAAACGGCAACGCTCGTTTCTATTCCGATACAGAGCAGATTTTACTATTTAGTGATCGACTGGAACGGCGGTATGAAGAAAAAGAGATCATCGCAGAAAATAACGTTCGGATCGTAAATTTTCAGGATGAAAGTCGCTTATTTAGTGATTATGCGCTTTACGAAATGGAAGAAAAGATGGTTACTCTTTCCACGCGATCTAAAAAACCCCGGGTTCTCTATTCAGATTATGATTCCACAGCAAACACCATTGTGTATGATGTTGAGAACGATATTTATTATCTCAAACAAGATGCATCCATCATTGGAAACAATAGAGAAATTGAAGCCCAAGAAATAAAAATTATCCAATCCCCCTCATTGGAAGCGACCTTAACCGGTCGAGTGAAAATCACCGAATATGGACGAGAAGGATCGGTAATGGAAGGGCGTCCGGTTCGGATTGCAGAAGCCAACGAGATCCTGTATACTTTCGATAATGATTTAGATCATTTTGAGCTAACGGGTAACGCTCATTTTATTCGCTACAAAGTGGAACCCATTTTTGATGCTCCTGGTTCTGGAAAAGCCCGTTATCGAATTGAAGAACAGGAAGGATTTGCCCAAACCATCATTTATAGTGCCGGACAAAATGCCAACGTTGTTTTGAAAGAACAAGCGGTAATCAAACAACCCAATCAGGTTGCAATGGCGGATTATATTGAGTATGAGCTCTCAGGAGAACAGCGTGCTCGATTAGAAGGGAATGCAAAAATCCTTGTGGGATACACACGAGAGGAACTCCAACAAAAAATCGAAGAGGCACACCAAAATGCCGTTGGTGGAGCGGAACCCCGCGTTAATCGGATCCATTATCGGGCGTATGGGGAGAAAATAACGTATTATCAGGATGAAGATCGCGGGATCCTGGAGGAGAATGCCCGAATCCTCATAGATGGAGGACAATCCGCAGATGGAGAGCGTATTGAATTTTTTAGTGGAGACAACCAAAAAATTATTATCTATGGGGGTGAAGGCAAAGCACATTACAACGATGATGAGAACAGTGCTGAAGCAAAAACAATCACCTATTATGATGAGAATCCTCCGGTGATTATTCTGGACAAAGAATCAAAGTTGATTCAAAAAGAAAACAATCAGCAAGTCAAAGCCCAGGTGGTCTATTTTTACGGTGGAGAAGATGAACCCCAGCGTCGAGCCGTTTTAATGGGCGATCCGGATATTTGGGAAGACACCCGTCGGATTACAGGCGATTTGATTGAATACTTTGAGGATACGGAAACGAAAGCACGTCAGGCTACCATCGTGGGAAACGCGAAGATGAATGATGATACAAACCAACAATTCATTGACGCAGAAACGATCGATTACTACGGCGTGCAGGACAGCGACGCAGGGGAATTTCATTTCCAAGGTGATGTCCGATATCGAGATGAGACCCGTATCATCTATTGTGATAAAGGAGAGTATCGTACAAAAGATAAAGAAGAAGGAAAAGAGGAAGGCGATAGCCAGGCTATTCTTACTGGAAATGTCCACTTAATTGATGAGGACCAGGAAGCCTTTACGGATATATTACGGTATTATAAATTTGCCCAGGAAGATGCCTCAAAAAAGGATGAGCGCTTCTTGTTACTTGGAAATGTGCAGGTCTTTTTTGAGGAAATGAAAATCGTGGCGAACTCCATTGAAGCTCATAATTATGTTCCTGACGGGAAAACTCATGAAAAGTATGAATTTTATTTAAAAGGGAATCCGGCATCCCATGGAAAAATTGAAGTCATTCAATATGGGGATCCGGTTAAATACGGAAGAGGCAAAAAGATTGCCCGGAAAGGAACAGCGTATAGTGGGTATTACACGTTTGAGGAAAACTCCCAACAAACCCGGACGGATTACATCCTACTAACAGGGGATGCTACGGGGGTGGATTATATCGAACGCTGGTTTGGTACGGGCCATGAAATTGTGATGGAAATGAAAGAAACCAAAGGAGTAGAAAAGACATCGGACGTTTACATCTACGCACGGAATCTCTATCAAACAAAAACAGAATCCAAACCTGCCGAAGACGATGACGCTGCGGAACAATCCGTTGAGGAAACTGCTACTGGGGATACGCCCGAAAAGCCTACAATGGAAACGGCAGATGAAGAACCTGCTATGGCAGATGAAGCGTGGAGTATGGATCGAGAAGCTGTAGCACAACGATTGCGTGCTGCAGCAGAGAGCCTTCCTTTGCCCGATTCCGTTCCCGATACCTCTGAAATTGATCTTCCAGAACAACCAACCGAATCGGATATCCCCACGGATTCCACTCCCTCTAATTCGAACGGAACCGAAACCCAGGGTCAGAATACAGAAGCAACGTCTTCCAATCAAACCGTTGAAGAAGATTCTACACCCGTAAAAGATCAATCCACAAGTCATACAGAACAGGCTACCAAACTCATTCAACTGTTTTTAGAGCAGTATTTTACACATCTGCTTCGATTGGAGAGTGCTCAAACCACCGGCTACCTGCAATTGGAAGAGCGTCAAAAGATCGAAGACTTTTTATCTTCTTTCGGTTGGGATGTTGAGCAAACGATTACACAGAATTACTATCGTTATGGAGGGCGTTCGGGTGTATTACTTCATGAGATGCAGCGGTTATATGAGATCGTAATGGAACACTTCCCTGAGATAATGAATTACATGGCGATGGTGGATGGAACAACCTCAATCACAGATAGCACCTTGAATGAAATCGTGTCTTCACAAGACCGATCCACTCAGTTTTTAACAACCTTAGGATTAATCCAGGAAGAGGGAGTTATTGAACCAACAGCGGAAGAGCGCACCGCCCAAGAAGCAGAAGAAGCCCGACGTGCTGGTCATGCGGAATTTCAACAAATGCGATATGAATTGGATCGGGAACAGCGGTACCAGGATCACGCCTATAACCTTCCCCCAATTCCCGACAAAGATCGACAAGGTTCCAAAGAAGGATATGAACATTATATTCAGGAATTAATCGGGACGAATCATGGAAAACGAGCATGGGTACGGGATAATAATCAGTGGCGTGTTATTTTGGGGGAGGTCATTCATTTCACGCAGTTTGAACGTCCACCGGACACACACGATGCGGATCCGACCTTTACATCATTTGAAATGATGATTAAGGGAGTCGATGAAGTGGCTCATGGTGTGGAATTAAATGATGAGGGGGTTTTGCGTAAATCCTGGGGAAATCGAATCATGATGAAACAGGAAGAAGATAAAGTGGCTCAGAAGAAGTTGGAAGTCGGCTTAGTAGATGGAGATGCCAAACTGGAAGAAATTCCCCAAGTTGGTACAGCAGAACGCATTGAGTACTTAAAACTAACCAAAGCCGGTACCACCCATTATGATATGGTGTTTTTCAAAAACGATGTAACCTTTGAAGATTTAGAAGAAGATACTCGGTTGGAAGCAGGCTACGTTCAATACAACCAATTAACCAAATTTATGACCGCTCATCAAAGTCCCATCGTCTACTTAAACAAGCATAATGCCACGGTAGAAAGCGAATTAATGGAATTTGATCAAAACACTTCCATGGCGTATGCAAAACAGGATGTGAAGATTAAACAGCAAGATAACGAAGTCTATGGTGAATGGTGCCGGTATGATCAAATCAAACAGATAATTGATGTATTATTAGATGTGAAAGTGGTTCAAGGGAATAATGTGACCTATCCACGTTCGGTACGCTATGATGTCGAAGCTAAGGAATTACAATTGGATTCAGGATCCGCTGCGTTGGAAGTAGGAGACGATCAGAGTGGAGGTGCGTTTGGAGCTTCGGGAGGGATGGATTTTGGAACCGATATCATGTCGCAAACCTTGGATACCGCCCGAGGCAGAAGCAGACGCTAGGGGAATCTATTCGGTCATCATCACCGTTAGGATATAATCCGCGACAAGGATTCCAATGCTCCCCATGACCACTGAGGCGGTCGTTGCTCGTCCAACTCCTTCTGCCCCTCCCGTCGTACGAAATCCATGGGTACAGCTGGACAGCGCAATGATGGTTCCAAATACAGCCCCCTTTATGATTCCTTCCTCTATATACGCCCAAATCAGAAAGGTTTGAAGCTGGCTGATGTACGTATCTATACTGCTATTAAATGAAAACACCGCAACAATTCCTCCACCTACCATTCCTACGATGTTAGCAAATACGGTAAGTATGGGTAGCGTAATCGCCGACGCAAGCATACGTGGGACTCCAATATATTGAAAGGGATTCGTGGCAAGAGTTTGGAGGGCATCAATCTGTTCGGTGACTTTCATCGTTCCAATTTCTGCTGCCATGGCGGATCCGGTTTTCCCACACACAATAAGTGCAGTTAATACCGGTCCCAGCTCTTTTACAAAAGCTAACCCCACCATTCCACCAATCAACGATTCTGACCCCGAGATAATAAAACTCAGTACCGTACCTACTTGAAACGCAAACACCAGCCCTGTAAAAAACGACGTAACCGCAACCACCCCAATTGAATTAAACCCTACCAATACCATCTGATGCATTAACTCCCGATATGGAAAGGGACGCTTGAATATGCTTTTCAGAATATTGAGTAGGACAATATATAACCCACCAACCAGGGCAACAATGTGTAAGGTGTAATCTCCAATAACGCGGATAATATTCATGGATGGCGTTTAACCCCCTGTACTGCGGGAATCAAAATGGGGGATTGTCCGTTGGGGGTTCATCAGAAGGCATGGAATAAACGTTGGAGGGTGGAGCGGCCTTTTCAGTACTAGCCATGGCCGGATTCTCAAAACGAGTCAACTCCGGTCGGAACCGGAGTTTTGCGGATCCGATTTCCCCATTTCGATGCTTCGCCACAATAAGTTCACACTCCCCAGGTTGTAGAGTATCTTCTGGTTCATCGTCCTCACTTTTATGATAATAATCGTCCCGATGGACAAACATAACAACATCGGCTGTTGCTTCTATTTCTCCCGAATCACGTAAATCCGATAGCTGGGGACGTCTGCCTTTTCGCTCTTCCACCGCACGGCTCAGCTGCGCAACTGCAATAACGGGTACATTTAAATCCTTTGCCATCTGTTTCAGTGCCCGAACCACTTCGGCAATCTGGTAATTCCGAGAATCAAAACTTCGACTCGAACTAGGCGGAATTAATTGTAAATAATCCACAATAATTAGATCCAGCTTCCCATACCGATTTTCCAACATACGGCATTTAGCCATCATTTCGGGAACGGTCGGATTGGATTTATCATCAAGATGGAGCTGCGCTCCCGCCAATTCATCCGCACTTCCCATCAGCTCATCAAGCAAACCCAAATGCTCCACAATTTTCCCCGACCGTAGCAGCTTCATATTCACACGTGCCATTGAACATAACATACGTTGACACAATTGGTTGTATCCCATTTCCAATGAAAAAATCAGTACATTCTGTTTCGCATTGATGGCTGCATATTCTGCAACATTTAACACAAACGACGTCTTTCCCATACCCGGACGAGCTGCTACAATTATCAGATCCGTACGTTGAAACCCATTGGTAATATTATCTAAATCATAAAACCCCGATGGAACCCCCGTATATTTCCATTTATTCACTTCCATATTTTGGATCTCATCCATCGTAGAGTCCAGGGCTTCACGAATGGATAACAAAGTGGATTCACCAGCCATCCTACGATTTCGTATCTGATAAATACGGGATTCCGCATCGGAAATGATCTCATCCAATTCATTTTGTTGCTGAAAAGCATTTAAGGAAATATCCGAACAGGCTTTAATCAACGATCGAAGTTCTGATTTTTCTTTGATGATTTTAACATAATAATCGGTGTTATGGGTGGAATACACCGAGTTTATACAGTGGGTAAGGTATTCCCATCCCCCTGAACGATCCAAATTCCCTGTCTGGGATAATTTATCATGAACTGAGACCACATCAATTGGGATGGAATGATTAAATAAATCAATAACAGCGATATAAATCGCTTGATTTGCTTCACTATAGAAATCTTCCGGATGCAAAAGATTGTAATTGGCAGATATTACACGATTGTCAACCATCATGGATCCCAGGGTGGAAGCTTCCGCATCAAGGTTATGTGGCGGTGTTCGTGGATCAATTGGTGATGCTGCCATGGTCTGCGTTCCCCTTTACTTACCAGACATACCCACCCGTTAGTCAGGTTTGTTATAAGGATTAGTAAAAACCTGGGTCCCTGGTATTAATCCAAATATGATTACTTGGTTTCGGTATCTTCTTTTACTTGTTGTTCCGTAGCAGCCACGTCTTCTTCCGCTTCGGTTTGTAAATCTGCTTCTTGAGAAGGAGCATCGTCCGATTCAGATGTTATGGATTGCTCTTCGATAACGGTGGAATCCGATTCGGCACCTGCGATTTCCTCCGGGACGGGAGCGGGGGTCGGTTCCTGATTATCTGTTCCCATTTCCCCTTCTTCTGCTACAGATTGAGCGGTTTCTTCAGCTTCTTTTTCAGTTCGGCGTTTCCGTCGTTTTGCTTGGCGTTCTGCCCGTGCTTTTCGTTCTTCTTCTTCCTTTTGCCGTTTCTCTTCTAAAGCTTCTTCTTCCGCTTCGGGACGTCGAACGATGACTTTGATTTCAGGATTGATTTGTTCGTGGAGACGAATACGGATGGTATACTCCCCTAAAATTTTAATGGGTTGTTTTAACTCAATCCGCCGTTTATCAATTTCATATCCCATTTCCACAAGTTGCGCAGCAATATCTTGTGATGTAATGGATCCAAACAGCTTCTCTGTTTCACCAGCACTTGCTCGGAGTGTTAGCTCTACATCTTGAAGCCGTTCACTTAAGGACATGGATTCCTGACGTTTTCGATCGCGTCGTTCCTGTATGGCTTCCATTTCTTGTTCCAAACGTTTTATGTTGGCTGTATTTTTCATAACTGCCAACCCTTTTGGTAATAGGTAATTCCGGGCGTATCCAGGTGCTACTTTGCGGATTTCACCTTCTTCACCTAATCCCATAATATCTTGTTTCAGAATCACTTCCATTATCTTTTCTCCTGAGTAGATTCATTTGCATGTTGGAGAGTATACGGTGCGGTTTCTATTCGATTCGCAAATCCGAGTAATGGAATAACATAATAAAACAACCCTCAAAAGAAAAGCTTTTCCAAACTTCTCGGATGTATCTCAAAGTGATGTAAATGCCTGTACTCCCAGCAAGTGGATTTCTTGGGGTGTCGTGCGGCAAAGCCGCACGACACCCCTTTAATTACTGGGTAAAACCAAGAGAGTGGGTCATGGCGTAAAAAAAAGTGGGAGCCTGCATTAAACGACAACGTATCCCCAACAATTTTTCAATGAAATAGAGGGGCAAGTTGTCTAATGATATATGCTTATGTTTGATTGAGTCTATAACTTGCCTTATTAGGAAAACAATACAATCGGTATGAAATTCGCGCTCGCTGATATTGGTTTACGTTTCCATTTAAGATCAATTACATTAGATATGAACATCCAACAAAATCAGAAAATCCATAAAGGGGTCGGCGCCGCTTGCCTTGAGTACCAGTACCGCTAACGATGTCGTTGTGGGTAACCCAGATAGATTTTCATCCGGCGTAGCTACATTATTAAAATTGGAAAAGCGTAGGAAATCCGTATTTGTTACTTGAGCACGGTATGCTTCATTCGCGAGATCTTGCCAACCATATGTTCCGGTTGCCAACTCTGTTTCCAACCAGCTTCTATCGTAAAGAGGATCTGTGAATACATATAAATCCGCATATTTAATCGTAAAGGCTTCTCCATTAACGTTTGTAGAAACATGCGTAATGGTAATACTAACCTGATTATTTGCTAAAACGGGGTATTCTTTTACCGATGCGGTTCCTCCCGCAACATCCACAGCATAATTCATCACATCACTCAGGTTTACTTGAGCAGAAGCAATATCAGGAATGGTGGTCAGCAGGGGTACCGATGATGATGTGATCGTATTGGTTGGATCCACCTCTTCATTATTGGAACAGAACCCGAATAAAAGGAGTCCAATAAGTCCGGTTAGAAATGCGGCGGGGAAAATCACTTTCATAGTTGTTACTCCATCAAAAATCCTAATAATACATACTAACACCATTTTAATAAAAGTCCCAAAAAAGTCAATGGATTCAGGTGATCAAGCCTTCTATCCTAATGAATGAATTCACCGGTTATCGCCGTGAAACGGACCTTCGCCGGTTAATTATGTCAAAGGGACGAAGGTCTCCTTTGGGATGATAGCGGCGTGTTTCAATACTCGGTGTATTCATAAACGAAAAGCCTGAGTAGCCTGTGAAGGGTACGATTGCATGCAGATTCTATAAACCAAAAAGGAAAAAACCACCGAATCATTGGTATAGGTTTAGTCCAGAAAAGCCATATGACACCACGCTTAGGGTAACCCATATACCCAAAGATCCGGATTCCCTCCATCCCAATCATAATCTCCACAACAACGAACCTTCAGGTAGTGTCCTCCAAATAACCAAAGGGCATTATCACTTGCAGTTAAACTGAGGAAACGCCGTTTATGGTAGGGTTGTGGGTCTGTACTTGCTGGCGTAATATCGGTCCATATACCAGTGGCGGGATCATATTCCCAGAAATCATTCATATTGTACCCATCATTAGTAGTGCTCGAATCCGGTTGAAACCCACCATAGAAATACAGTTTCCCGCTATACCAAGCCAACCCCATTCCATAACGCAATCCAGGCGCTGGAGCAGCATCGATTAACTGCCAGGATCCGGAAAAACCATCGTACGGATCATATACCCAAAAATCCCCTAAATAAGGCTCTGTAAGGTTATCGTTGTATCCACCATACACATAGATCTTCCCATCGCCATAAACCATGCCATGCATACTCCGTCCATACGGAGGATTGGAGGGTTGACGCAACTCCCAAACACCTTGGGGAGGAATAGATGGATTGTATACATACATATCATCTGACCAACCATCCTCATACGAATAACAACAACAACCGGAATAGGCACCGCTTCGATCGACCCCTCCAAATATATAAATATTCCCGTATAAATCTGCCGCCATACCGGGGTAATCCCGTTCCGTGGGGGGCGTACCTGTGGGTTGTACTTTTGTCCAATTCCCATCCACACTAAACAAATCTGAATAGGACCACAAATCATTCAAACGAATACGATTATCCAACGTGCAATTTCCGGAGCTATTAATGTAGCTTCCCCCAAAAATAAACAATTGGTTCGCGGTAAATACTGCTCCATGCCTAGATCGGGGGGGTGGTGCGGAAGTTGGCGAACGTTCCAGCCATGTCCCGTAGGGACCCAATCCCGGATTAAACACGCGAGGTCCTGCATGATACCGTTCTGTATTCTGTTCCTTCGCTGTCCCAGACGCACCTCCAAACACATAGAGCTTCCCATTCCCATAGGTGAGGGTATGTTGATATCTACCCTCTGGAGCGTTGGATGGTTGAAGATAGGTATAATCGCATCCATTTTCAAATCCATGAAACCAAACATCATTCAAGCTAATTGCATGTTGAAGTGCGTCGGTGGTACAACACGTCGTATTTCGATTGTAGTTTTCGGTCCATCCTCCAAAAATATAAAATCCATCCGAAGCCGCTTCCATCATGAAATACTGCCGTTCCACCGGTACCCCTAAACTATAATCAGCACAAAGTTCTGTCCAGGTGGTCGTACCAGGGTCGAATGCCCATAAATCGTTGATACGAAGATCGGGGTGCCAACCGGAATACGCTCGACGGCTGTACCCTGAAAAAATGTAGAGACGATCATCCGTGCCCCAAACCATCCCATGAGAATGCCGAGGCGGTGGAGTAATCCCCTGTTCAATCAAAGCATTATCTACAAGCATGGTCCACGATGAATCAGACGGATCAAATACCCATACATCGTTTCGAAAATATTCATTTCCTGTTAGCGTGTCTTCGCATCCTTCGCTATTCGGACGATCGGACCATCCTCCCATAATATACATTTTTTGATCGGAGCCAACCACAGCCCGATGGAGTTTTCGTAACGGTGGACGATCTACCGTACATCCATTCGCATGATCGGAAACTCGATCCCACTCGCCATCACTACCGATTGTAGGATCATATTCCCATACTTCATTCGTAGAGCGATTGCTACAGCATGGTCCCACATTCGTGTCCCCACCAAATACATATCCTTTTCCATTTATCCAAACAAACGAATGTTCCCATCGGTAATACAAATCTGGATTGTAATTATATCCCGAAGCTATACTCGGTTGTTTTTCTGTCCAGGTATTCGCTAGTACATCATACACGTATAAATATTGCGTGTACGTCCGGCAGGGTGCCTGTGAATCATACCGATTATCGTAATTATCCCGACAATACCCTCCGAATACATAGATATAATCGTTGTCCGAATCCACTGCCGCTGCGGCTCCATAAAGTCGATTACAGGGGGGCGTTCCTGATGGTTCCAATTTCGTCCAGGTTCCATCGCCTCCCGTATTCGGATCAAATTCCCACATATCGCTTAGATGCCAAATACTTCCATCATCCCCTACATCGGGATCATATTTCTCTAAACCTCCATAAACATAAAGCTTTCCATTAACCCATCCACCGATAGCATCCACTCGTTTTCTTGGAGCCAAGCTTCGATCCATCCACGTGGCATTAACAATCGTGGGGGATTCTACACTAAAAGTCAATACATACGTTTCTTCCATCGCGGTAAAGCAGTCCGGCTCCATAATAATAATCCCATTTCCAGCAGGACGGATTTCAATACTATATACCGCACCATTTTCCAAACCATCAAGCGATATCTCAAACGTATCAGATAACGTTTGCTCATCGGGTGTTATCCCGCTAATCAAGGCAGAACCGGCACCCCCCGAAAGACGGACCGTTACATCGGGTTTAATACCACGAATGGGAAGGTTAAACGTTAAAGGTATCGTCGTAGTGGATGTGTTTAACGGCAACGGACTTGTTAAATCATCGCTGGTTGTGACTAATTCAGGAACGGTACCTGTACCCACTTCACAATCTTCTATCGTGTAAGCAATCACAATCGTTCGATCCACAGGGAAAGGAACCCCACATTCTGTAACGATTCGCGTTTCGGTTTCTACGTCAGGATCCGGGTCACTTACAATAATGAGTGTATGAGCAGATGAACTATCTAAATTTTCCAAAACAACATCATAATCGGCAAAATACGGGGTGATTCCGGAATCCTCATGGGGCGTAATACTTGTTATTGCAGCTCCACCACTAATCCGTAGGGTTTCTGACACTACCAAACCCGTTACCGGAATTGAAAAGGCAAGGGTATACGTAGTAGATGTAACTGTACTGCTTTCGATTTTGTGAGAAAGCGGAGAACGAATTCCAGGGATGGGAGGATCTTCACAGGAGGATTTAACATAAAACGATTTGGTAACCCCACCCGCAAGCGGTAATCCACAAGAATCCGCAGTTAAAATAATATCATCACCTGCAGTGGGTGTGATATGCAATGTGTAAATGGAATCATCTGACAACCCGCCGATCTGTACTGCAAAGCTATCCTGGCTATCGGATGGGATCACGGAGTCTATTACAGCAGTACCGCCTGTTATGGAAACGGTTGTACCTGCTAGTACTCCAGTCACCGGTTTATCAAATTCCAATTCATAGCTATACGAAGTGGTTCCTTCGGATAAAACCGTTGCTTCCAAATTGCTAAGTATTTCTGGGTTTGTTGCATGTTCACATGGATCGGGGGGCGGAGGATCGGGGGGGTCTGGATTTAATTTTTTGCAGCCCATGATTCCAATCATGGAACTGAGCATAATTATCCATATACTTCGTAATACTTTCTGTATCATAGTTTTCTCCATCCTCTTAGTTCCAATCAATCCCTTTAATAGGTTTGAATTCCCATATATCATTCTGTAATCCTAATGTATCACATCCATCAAATTGACGGAGGGCATCGGTGGATTTTAATTCTTCACAGATTCCACCATGCATAATTAAGGTATAATGATCCTGTCCACCACTTTGTTCCTGATACGTGGTATCTCTCCCGTATCCCATACGCCATCGTTTTCCAGGTAATGCGGCTTGGGGTTCAATTTCCGTCCACCCCAGACTTACACCGGGTTCAAATGTCATGGTTCGACTGCTATACAAAACCGATCCCGCCGACTCTTCTTCCTCTATCTGACCCCCGTAAATCCATATTTTTTTCGCAAAGAACGCACCGGCATGGAACCCCCGATAATACTGCAATCGTTCAACAGGGGCGATGGTTGCACCATCATCCAGATTGGCGATCATTTCCAACTGAACATTATTCCAGGTGCCATCGGTTAGGTTGTAATAGTGTACCGTATTTACCGGATCTCCAAGGGAATCCACACCACCAATCAGCGCAAACCGAGCAGGCGCTACACTAAGTCGAGCCAAAACCGATCCTTCGAGTTGGGGTAGCGTAAATGGAGCGGGTCCAACTGCGCCGGTTCCCGTCACCCATGTGTATCCAGAAGGATTCGTATTAGAAACGGTTGTCCAGCTGTCGGTACTATGGGTATATTGTTGGGCGGTGTTAATCAATCCACCCGAATCTCGTCCTCCGATCACAAATCCATAATTTTCTCCCGATGGATCCCGATAACTCCCCGCAGCAGCGTTCGCTACAGGAATGGGCAAGTTTAACCGTGCAACTGCATCCACATCAGGATTTGTGGTATCACTTGCATCATCAAAGCGATAGAAATCATCATTCCAGGTAGTAGGTGATCCAATATCATCTACTCCACCACCAAAATAAGGATATTGATTATTTGGTACAGTACTTCCATCGTGCCATTTAATCATTCCAAATCCACCTTCCGATGCAGTGGGAGCCGGTGATGCATTAAATGTAACGGTATCCCAACGGGCAGGGGAAACAATCCGCCCATAAGTTAAATCCGGTCGGCGATAACGATACAAGGTGGTATTCGTACCACTTGCTGTTTGTCCACCCCAAACCCACATATTTCCATTTTGAAGTACAATCGTTTGATCTGCAATCGGTGGCGGTCCTCCACTTACATCCGGATGCTTCACCCAGCGATTACGGTAAAACTGATCGGTTTCACTCCAAGGACCGTCGACACATCCAAATCGTTCTGCTCGCACCCGTGCTCGAAAAAACCCTTCCGTTTTAAAATCGGAATGATTGTGGATTCGGAAACTGGTGCGTTCGTTGCTGGATATATAATTCGATGACCAAACCATCGTGTCTTCTATGGGGAGCTGATACGGACCGCATCCTCGGAAATATTTCATATTTGAATCCCCATAGTTTTCTGCATCGGGCCCAGTGAAGGCGTCGATCTGGATATAGTAATAGTCCGCTCGTGGAACTTCATCAAAATCGAACGCGATTTCTTCATCTGCAAACCAATTCACCGGTTGTGTTGAAATAGTAGGACCTGAACCAGGGGGCCAACTGGTACAATCCGGTTCTGGAGAGAACAAATCAGAAAAAACCCGCTTACTATTCGGGCATTCATAACGAATTCCATTAATCACCGGTGCTCGGCGGGCAACAATAATAAAGAATAATTCTCCCTGATAACTGGTGCTCGCAACATCGGGATATACGGGATCATTCGCAGTTACCCCTCCAGGGTTGGAAGAACAATACGTGGGAACCCATGGTGGCATCCACTGATCACAATTATCCCATAAACTGGGATGCCCCGGATTATCCCTTCCATAATAGGTGTCCCCTGCTAACGGTCCTGACAATGCCCAGGTAGGAAATTTTATTGTAATCCAGGCATGGCGATCCTTTGCATTCACAATCAGACGGTTGTCATCGGGATCAACAACATCATATTCCAGAATGGGATTACTACGATATTCATAAGTAAAGGTGGCATCGGGAGGTACATCGGAAGGATCCTGCCCTCCTGTGCATTGCACTTCCAATGTTCCCGTAGGACAAGGATAGACAATGCGGTTGGCAGCGTCGCGATACTGATATTGTAGCGGGTCGTTTCCACAACAAGGTGGTGTATTATCTAAAAACTGTCCATGAATACGCGCTCCCTTGCCATCGTACGGTGCTACGGTATGAATATGGCAATTCCCCGAATTCCCATGCCACGTTCCCACCAAATAAACCTCATATTCTTCGGCTTCCACATAGGTAGTTGAATCGGGATCGTAATACATCACCGGATCCCAGTACACCTCGAAAGTATTATTGGTTACCTGACTAACTGGTTGAACCGAAATAACCGGTCCATCCCGCCGATAAGGATCATCATAATAGTATTCACGATTAACATTCCGATAATTGATCGGGCTCGTAGGACACGTGCCATCCAATTCTTCACAAAAATATTGATCCCCAAATGTCGGGGAAGCCGGATCCAAATCGCGTTCCCATGGCAGGCACGGTGGGGGAAGCCGTGTTATGAATTCCGCTGTTAACCAAAAACGCGACTCGGCACATCCCTCCCGCCAGGCTGCTACCATAAACCGGTAGGTAGCATCGGTATCTGGAGGATATTCAGGAGGAGTTACGACCAATACTCGGGCTTCATACACATCGATAGGAACACCGGATCGAATCTCCACTACCTTTTCTACGGTAAGATTGTTGCCATACAGATCTTTTTTCCAATCATGTATCCCCGCACGGGGATCGTTATCAATCCAAACTTCATAATGGGTGGCATTGGGTAGCGCATCCCATCGAATATACACTTCATTACCCGGAGTGGGATCTGGGTAATAGGGTCCTTGATGCTCTATGGATCCAAAGTAATTAGCATATGGGAAATTATCTATTTTAGTTGGATCCAAATACGGATCAGGGCTTGGAGGCCACACGGAGCAGTCCGAGATAACCTGAAACTCATCCGTTTTGATCCAGGGAAGATCCGGACAATTGGGATCGACCGGACGAATCCGAAACCGATAAAACCCTGGTGTATTTATAGAAACCTGAGCCAATCCTGCATTTTCTGGATCCACCGGATCATCATCTACCATGACTGTTTGCGTAAAGGGTGCTGGTTCAATCGTTTGAGCATAATTGCCATCCAAATCCGGTAGGGGATTGTTGTCGATCTCCACTTCATATCCCACTGCTTGGATCATTTTCTGAAACTTAAACCAAAACATACTCGCCTGCAATCCATCTGATGGTTGGGTCAAAACAGGAGCTCCCACCGGCCAATAATCGCATTCTAAAGGTGTGATTCCATCTTCCCCAATTACTTCGAAATCTGCAGAATATAACCAAGGGGTGACGGAGCATTCCTCACTGATGGCTCTGACCCGAAAATGATAAAACCCAGGGGTATCAACCTGTACTTCCGCTGTATTCCCAGAAATAGAGATGCAATGTTCTGTTTCATACGGATTGTCAATACAAGTATTGTAAAAACCCTGGCGCTCATCCCAGTAGATGGGATTGTTGTCAATTTCAACCAAATATCCCGTCGCTTCAGCTACCGTGGTCCATGTAATGGTATACAGCTCCCCTGCGTCTCCATCCAGCGGTTGTTGCGTAAACCCAGTAGATTGACTAGGCCACCAGGAGCAATCGGATTCATTAAAAAATTCGTCCGTTTCCACCCAGGGTGCATTGGCACAATCATCAGCAACTGGTCGAATCCGCATTTTATAATACCCCGGTTCGGTAACCATGAAAGATGCATTCGTATCGTAAATTACATTCGC
The DNA here is from genome assembly GCA_964414635.1 of uncultured Spirochaetia bacterium. Taxonomy (GTDB): domain Bacteria; phylum Spirochaetota; class UBA6919; order CAYPZJ01; family CAYPZJ01; genus CAYPZJ01. The sequence continues at coordinate 4,888 of CAYPZJ010000009.1, read as the reverse complement.
ATCGGGATCTCCCGTATAGGGTTGCCAGTTATCTTCTTGCCCTTCTGCTGGATCGGTATCTAATTCAACTTCGTATCCCTGCGCCCCTTCTACTGCAATCCACTTTACTTTGTATTCATTTCCTTCATTATACACGGTAGGCTGGTAGGTATCAAAAATGGTGATACTAGGAAGGGAAATCGTTAGTTTTCTGGGAATAGAAAAGGCGTTTGCGTCCGCTTCGTCATAACCATAATGAAAATAATCATACGCTCGGACAACGTAATAAATTTCCCCACAATCTACATCCACCCGATCCAAAACAAAATTGGTCGTTTTCAGATCTTTTGCAACACGGGTGTATTGTTCCATTACCAGATCGTAGGTAACATACAATTCCCCATCTTCTTGGTAATAAACGTCATCACCAATCCATACTTCATAAAAAAACGTTCCATATACGGATGTCCATCGCAGGGTTGCTTCATCTGAAAAGAAAGCGTTATCCGGTGGGGAAATAATAGCAGGTCGCGTATCGCTTTCGATAAATACTGCATAGTCTTTGCATCCCCAAAAGAATACAAGCAAAAACATCCAACAGATTAATATCATCAAGATATAAAAATTACGTTTCATAACACCACCTAAAAATAGTATAATGATTTCTTTGACTTGTGTAAAAAAAAATTGTATAAAATCCAATTATAAATTCATACAATTCATAGAGTTGAAAAAAATGGGGCTACAAGTGGTCTGCTTCGATCGATTTTATCGTCTTCGCAAAATTAGGATATACCTGTTTTCAAACCGTTTAACCTTAGCCCATAGCACCAGATGGAGCAATAAGGGGAACGGCGATGGATAATTTGAACAACATGCTTTTGGTATGGATGTTGCGATATTACCTGCATGAATATTAAAAACCAACTAACTCGTTTTTATGAAAAGCTGCAGAAACCTTTTTTAATGAGGGATCTAAAACCGTATCTTCCTATTATTAACCGCGTCAAAATGAACCAAGCAAGCCTGTTTAACCGTTCGGATCCTTATTTGAATAATTATCTAACTCAAATCATCCAAAAATATCAACACCATCCAACGGATTGTGCATTTCAATCGCGGTTATTCGCATGCATTAGTGAGGTAATTCGAAGAGAGTTGGATTTGGTTGTGTTTGAGGAGCAACTCCTTGCAGGATGGTCGATGCTCGAGTCAAACATTGCGCAATTACCCACAGGAGAAGGTAAGACGCTTGTCGCGGTGTTTCCAGCCATAGTATTAGCCTTAAAATATGGACGAGTACATGTGTTAACCGTGAATGACTATCTAGCAAAACGCGATGCAACATGGATGACTCCCATATATACCCGCTTTGGTTTAGATGTTTGCGCAATCCAAGAAACGATGAGTCAATCCGAACGGGGGGATGCGTATAATGCACGCATTATGTATGGGACAGCAAATGAAATTGGATTTGATTTCCTGCGAGATAATCTGGTATATAAACAAACAGATGTAGTCCAACAACCTTATAAAGCAATGATTATCGATGAAATCGATTCAATTTTAATTGATGAAGCACGGAATCCATTAGTGGTAGCCTGTCAGGAAGATGAATCAGTAGTCGATCGCACCTATATCGCGCAGGTGTGTGCCGAAATGAAACAGGGTGTTCATTATGAAACAGATCATTCAAAAAGAAATGTTTTCCTTACGGATGACGGGATTCATTTTGTACAAAAACGACTTGCCTGTGCCAATCTATTCGCACTTGAATGTAGTGAACAGCTAGCCGCCATCAATTATGCATTGCATGCAGAAGTACTTCTTAAAAAGGATATCGATTATCTTATTCGGGATGGAACCATTCAGCAGATTGATGTTCTGAAAGGACGGATCGCTTATCGACGCAAATGGGACGATGGCTTACAATCGGCTATAGAAGCGAAAGAAAACATAGCACATACGAAAGCAAGTCGCATTCTTGCTTCAATTACTATCCCTCATTTAGTAAAAAAATATGCGTATGCTACGGGTATGAGCGCCACCGCAGAGGAATCGGCGGAAGAATTTTTTAATGAATATGGACTAGGAGTCATTATCATTCCACCTCACCAACCTTGCAAACGTGAAGATTATCCCGACCAAGTATTTACACATAAGCGGGCAAAAAAGAAAGCCATCATTCGTACCATTCGTCAGTTGGAAGAAACAGGACGACCAGTTTTAGTTGGAACAAAGAGTGTGGCAGAATCCGAATATTATGGAGCAATATTACATCGATTGGGTATCCCCTGTTCGATTTTGAATGCAAAGAATCCAGAACACGAAGCAGCAATTATTTCTGAAGCAGGGGATTTGCATAAGGTGACGATTTCCACGAATATGGCAGGACGAGGTGTTGATATCCGTTTGGGAGGGCAGAATGAAAGAAACCGTGAACGGGTTGTAGCATTAGGAGGGCTATACGTTCTAGGCACGACTCGACACGATAATCAGCGTGCAGATAATCAACTACGAGGTCGAGCAGGGAGACAGGGAGATCCCGGTGCTTCCTGTTTTTATACATCCCTAGAAGATGAGTTTGTCCAAAAATACGAACTTAAAACACTCCTCCCAACCTATTGTCGAACACTTACACAGCAAACCCCATTACACGATCCTCGGATTAATCGAGAACTAGATTGGGCTCAGCGACATATCGCCAGTCAATTTTATGAAGCCCGACGAACCCTAAATAAATATGCAGCACCATTAGAACAGCAAGCAGACGAATTCTATTCCTGGCGAAACTCCATTTTATCCTCATCAAGTAGCACTACCTATGATTATAACCATACTCCCAACGTACAGAAGTATATCCAACAATATGGGGAAGTGCAGATTAATCAAGCTGCTCGGTTACTTATGCTACATTGTATGGATCAATGTTGGGCAGATCATCTCAAGCGTGTAGAAATCTTGAAAGAACAAATAGTTTTAGTAGCAAATATTGCATCCAACTCTGCTGGTGGGTTGTGGGGAACGCAGAGCGATGAATTACCCATTCAGCGATTTATCCCGTTATGCAAAGAATCCTATGAAACCTGTAAAACAGAGGTGATGAACCGGTTCGATGAAGCATGGGCAACTGTTTGTATTAGTGAAAACGGGCTCGATTTGGAAAGAACAGGGATTAAAACCCCGGGTATTACATGGACATATTTAGTTTCTGATGTGCTCTATCAACCGATTATCCCCCGCATCATGAAAAACCTACAACAAAAAATCTGGTCGCAACTATTCCGCTCTTGAAAGTAAATTAAATCGGTACTACGCATGCTTTCAGTGAAAAAACCCGTGAGATTCTTCTTTAGTACAAAAGCGTAAATTATCCCAATTGATATTGTGTATTCCACCTTGCACAATAGGTTTGAATTCGTTGTTGGATGGCAGAAGGACAGGGAGTCAATTCTTGCGTAGTGAACCAACCCGCCTCCACGTCGATGAGTTCTTGGATCTGACGATAAAGATCCAAAACAAGATTAATACAAAAATGGCACATCGTATCCATGATGGTGGATCGGGCATTCAGCTGGTGGATCGCACGAGTGCGATAGTAGCATGCATAGTGACAATATTGCTGAACCAGTGCCCGAAAACGATCGACATCCCCTTTCTGGTGAGCGATTTGCCTTAAATGGTCGTGTGTAAGTCCATGGTGGCGTAACAGATCCTGCGGGAAATTATTGATGTGATTTTGTTGATCTTCCTGAAAATCTCGAATGATGTGAATTAAATAACTAAAGAGGGCCAGCGGACGTGCCAGTTGATACAATGGGTTCTCATAGAACATACAATGGGAAGGCATTGAAACTGGTTTTAATAGATATAAATATAGCATGCCGGGCGCTATAGCAACACCTTCTGCGTACTGGACAAAAGAACGAAAAGTAGCAAACTCATCATGATAAATATCATAGATCATTGATTGTAACCATTGAGTCCAAACCTGCGTGGGAATATTGTATTCATTAAATATGGTTCTAACAATCGGAAGTTCAGGATAATCGGAACTATTTCCTTCTAAATTCCATGCACGAATTTCTTCAACTGCATTCTTACGGGTTTGATTTGACACGGTTTTGGATGTAGCTTTAATCGCATCCGCACAATCATCGATTTTCCGCATGGCAGCATAACATGTATAGAAAGCGTCACGCGGCGCCTTTTCCCAGAATAATGTGCTGATTTGTAGAATCGATTTGTTCTGAATTTCGGCTATCGTTGGTGATATAAGGTGCATCGAGATCCCCCAAACCAATAGGATAGAATGTGTACCTAATTAACGCAATATGAATCTACTGTAAATATAAACAACGCTCTGTTCTATCTATGTTTTGTTTTACTAAAGCTCGTTACATAGTATGACGCTATGTTGCTTTACCTATAATGTCAAGTTGGTTTGAATCCCCGCTTCCGAACATATACGCGCAGCGGTAAGTTGAGCGGAAATCAAAACCATAGGCAAACCGCTCCCTGGATGGGTTCCACCACCAACAAAATAGAGATTTGAATACCGTTTATGTCGATTATGGGGGCGGTAGTATCCGGATTGACCTAAATTATGAGCCAGACTTCCGAATACGGAACCTTTTGATAAGTTCAGTGTAGATTGCCAATCTAAAGGTGTAAAAACTTGTTCCTGTATGATATCCTGTGAAAGATCGGGTATCCCAATCTGCGCCAAGCGTTTCAACACTCCTGTGCGAGCCTGGTTTTTAAGGGGTTCCCATTGGGATTCATTCTTTGGATGAAGATGCCCGCAGAATACGATAATCATAAGTGCATCCTTATCCGGTGGTGCTGCATTCGAGTCATCCTATGTTATTTGTCAAGCCCCTAACGATTTTTTTTCAATTTTCCCTTC
>CAYPZJ010000008.1:17267-29855 GCA_964414635.1 uncultured Spirochaetia bacterium | reverse complement strand
GGGTACGGTACGTGTGATACCCTCAATATCTATAGTAAAATAACCGGATAAATCTTTACCACCCTCACTTACGGAAACAGGAGTCCCCGCTGTTAGATGCCAGTCCCATGTATCAAGATATAAAAAATCAATCCCATTCCATTTAAGGAAGACCGGATCCATTTCAATATTATTACCTAGATAAGCAATGTCGGACAACGCATTGACTTCCCCAATGGAACAAGTCCCCGGACTTCCATCCCCATCCAAATTTGTAGTACATCCATCATCTTGATCACGATAGGGTGTATAAACCCCTCCAACATCGGTTTTGTAAAACACATTGTTTTCTAATCGAAGAGGATCACTGGTTTCATCCGGTTGTTCATAAATCCCGTATGCACCGGAACCTCCGCCAAGCTGTGCTCCAGCAGTGAATAAAATATTATTCTGGATCGTAGGATCGCTGTTTTTTATACGAATTGCCGCGCTGGTTTTATGATACGTTACTCCACTAAAAATTGTGTTATTCTGGATCGTCGTGGTACTATATGCTTCGGAATAAATCCCATCTACAAAATTAGAAGTACCTCCATGAATCACATTGTTACGGATTGTCGACGAACAATGGTCCATCTCACGTATACCATGGGATTCATCTCCAAAGGGGTCGGTTAAAGCAATTTGACTGGGATAATAGGGTGAGGTCGAATCTACAATGGGTGGGAATTCTGTTATATTACCCTGGATGATATTTCCTTCAATAATAGGGGAACATTGGGTGGTATTAAAGATACCTACCGATCTCCATGCTCCAAACCCTCCAAGTATGCGGTTATTCAATATTTGAGGAGAACAAAGCGCCAAATTCCCAATACTACCAACAAGTACATCATTGGTTGTTACATCCGAGCCATCATTACAATACCCTCCAAAAAGCGTATTGTTCTGAATCAGAGGTGAACTGCCTAAATTATTTCCGATCGCATTTGTACGATGCCCGTATGGACCACTTCCTCCAAGGATAAGTTGGTTATTTTGAATTGTTACGCTGTTACCGCATGCTTCATTATAAATGCCTGCTGTTAAATGGGTTTCCGACGTAATGTATTTGGGGAAGTCTCCACCGTGAATACGGGTGTTGTCCTGAATAGTGGAAGCAGCCTGTTTATTATATATTGCATAGGTTTCTTCGGAATCCATCCCACCAACACCCCCATAAATAAGGCTGTTGGATTGAATTAGAGGAGCAGCTTGATTTTGAGCATAAATACCATAGGAGAATTGAGAGCCTGTTCCACCTTCAATCACACCATTTTGTTGGATGATGGGGATTCCTCCATCAATTAAAATTCCATACGTTTTAATCACTGCATCCCCTGCGCTTATTGAACAGTTTTGGATTGTAGGTGATCCTCCCTGAATATATACGGCACATGCGTGATCCCCCAATCCCCCCTGTACCACAAAACCATCTAAAACCGTTTGTGAGGTGATCCCACTATCAAAACTCACTGCCCGATTGGGTTCATCAACTAAACCTCCAGTGGTACTAACATCTGTAATAATCGACAAATAGGTGGCTGGATCGCGAATAGTCCAATCCATTTCAGAATAACCTCCCATAAGGGAAATTCCCTCTTGCATCCGAATATGGTTTCCATTTTGATAACTCAACTCGTACGTACCTGCCGTAACCCTCACCGTGCCTACTGAATAAATACTATCGGAAATCTCAATACCTCGCTGGATAGTTTGAACAGGCAAATCAGAAGTCCCAGGATTTTCATCATTCCCATTTGAATCACTCACATACACATCGTATACAATATGATAGGAGACTTGAAATGGATCGATTGTCAATCCGCCAGCTGTCGTCCCATTCACCAATAAGGATTTACTGGATCCATGGGTCCAGTACGTCTCTGGCGATATGATTAAGGTATCATTCTCATGATTTTTCGAACCCCATTGTATAATATAGGAATCCGATGCGATCGCTCCGGAAAGTTGAATGGACGAGATATCCATAGAACTACTATAAACCACTCGTATGGTTTGATCTCTGCTGATGGGTAACTCAAAGGAAGGGGTCGCGTAAACTTCGGGTTGTGATTCCAGGGTTGTTGTGGTGGTCTGGTCCGGAGGAATTTCTGCAGGTGGAGGATCAGAACAAACTATATTGCCAGCTAGCATAACGATTCCAATCAATCCGAATATAACTATTTTCTTAAGTCCCATGCTAATCTCCCTTTGAATCAATCAATTTATGGATATCAAAACGGTATCCCACAGTTAGAAGCAATTGGGATACTCGTACTGCATTTGAAAACGGATACGATTTTATTGTTGGACTTGCCGTAAGGATTAACATCGGATGAACCAATACTAGCCCAATGGGTGTACGAATGCTAATCGTAAGTTTAAATGCAAATCCCATAGAAAACAAATACGTTTGCTCCTTCATGTTGAAGGTTCCTCGAATTGGCTCCCGAATCAAGGATTGAAGAGAAAACACACTTAACAAACCAAATCCACCTTCGATGGCGACGTGTGGGAATAAAAACCGATATTGCAATATAAATGGGATTGAGAGCGTGTCCGAACGATAAGGCGTGTACGAATGATCCGTATTAATAAACCGGAAGGCTTGTTGATTAAATGCAATCCCAGAACAAAGACCAAAGCGACTCGTAATATGTTTTATTACATCTACCCCAAAATACAATCCTGCTCGTGCTTTAGCATCTACGGAACCGGTGAACCCTATACCAGTCCCCGCTAGAATATCCAAAAAAAGTCTGGTTCTTTTAGCATCCACCGTAGCATCCTTTTTACCCGGTTCATCTGGTTCAGCCGGTTCAAGTTGCTCGACTTGTTCAACTGTTTCAGCTTGTTCGCTAAAACAAGGTAGCGTCATACCAAATAGAATGACAAATAAGGTGATCCAGTGTATCCCAAAACGAATACGCGTACGTCTATTATAATTAATGACAATCATAAATCCCCTGACCTGCTTGCACCATCTCCGATAATTCATCATAATACCAGATTAAATGGGCATTGAAACTAACTTTTAACATGAAATAATCCTCAACACTTTGTTGGGTACCATTGCCAAAATCCACCGTGTCATTGTAATTGTATCCTGTTACAACAACCGCATCTGGCTCAGCTAATGTTATGAACGTTCCGAAGTCATCTTCTTCTCCACCTGACTGATTTAAAAAATCCCATTGATAATTCCCAAGCGGATCCAGCTTTAATAAGAACAAGTCCTTTTCTCCTTGGTTTAAACGACTTCCCCCACCAAAATCGACCGATGGGCTGGTAAAAAATCCTGTTACATATGTATTCCCATTTCCATCCACTGTCATTGCAGATCCATGTTCTCGTCGATTCCCCCCATACCGAATACCATATTCCCATTCATAAATTCCTCTATCTGTAAGAGAAACAATCAACATATCTTCCATTCCAGTAGTAATTCGTATTCCCCCACCAAAATCGATTTCAGCGCTTTGGGTATTCACCAATACTCGACAACTACCATCCTCCGCCACAGTTACCTGTGCCGGCTGATCCTGCCCCTCACCCCCACCTTTGGTTTGATACAGCCAACTTTGTAGTCCTTTGGTAGTAAGTTTGAATACAAATAAATCATCTAATCCTCTATTATAAACAATATGGGAATCCATTTGAATAGTAGTACTATTTGAGTATCCTGTTACAAAACAACTTCCATGGGTGTTGGTTGTCAGATCTGTTATGTTTTCATTGGCTTCACCTCCGCCATCCAAAGTCCAATCCCATAGATAATGCCCTTGAGCATCCAATTTCACAATAAACGCATCACGCTCCCCCTTATTTATCCGACTGCCACCAGAAAAATCCACTGCATCCCCTTCGTAAAAACCTGCCAAAAAAACCTGCTGATTAGTATCCACAGACAAAGCAGTAACCTCTTCATTCCCCTCTCCTCCAGCTAAAATAGTGTAATCCCAGAGAAAATTACCCTGAGCATTTAACTTATATACAAACAAATCACGGGAACCTTGTAGTTCTCGAAGTCCGTTACCAAAATCCTTTGATTGTGTGTAATATCCACCAATATAAAGATTTCCCACTTGATCCTTTACAACCTGATTGATAACCTGATCTGCTGTTTCCGAAACCGATACCCACCCAAGGACTGAAGATGGATTAATGGTTGCATAATCCCATTTTTCACTATCGATATAGCGAAGGGTGTAATACGCACGTATCCACCATTTACCATAGGACAAATAACGCTCATCTGTTAAATCCAATGACGTAAATGATTGCCCAGTCAACTCAATTGCTTTGACTGTTTGATTCTCATTTTGCATCCATAATTCATATTTCCAGGGTATAGGAGTTACCTGCCAGCTAAACGTAACAAGGGATTCTACAGCGCTGTAGTTTGGGGGCGGCTCCAACAAACTGATGGAGACATCATCATGGTAGAACATTTGATCAGGTGCGCACGAAAACAAAAGAAAAGACACTACGATTAACACTAGTTTGCCCATTTCCCCGTGTGAAAAATTGCATAATTTCATAGTATTGCTCGATTTTCCATATATTATAGTATGCCTATATTTTCCAAATAATAATAAAACATCCTGGAAATACAACCATGCTCCCCGATCGTATCTCCAAATCAAAAAAGTATAAGCAACAAATATGCCAGTATCTATAATAACAAGTTTTTTTTACCTTTCAAACACAAAATTCCAAATCGTAAGGGATACCACGCTTTTTTTCTTGTGTTTCCTTTTTGGAGCTTAATTCTTACATCATGTAAAAAAACTCTTTTTTTCGTATTTATATTTTTTATTTAATAGTTATCGAAAGGGATTTCCTTTTGCGCCTTTATCAATAACAAACTAATCGTATTTTTGTAGCAGATAAAAAAAAATTCGTTTGAATGTCCTGATGAGCTGCCAATCCCTCAGTACAATCTAAACTGGTTACTCACAGTGGATTACCCACTCCATCCCCACAACATAGAATGGATATAACTTAATACCAGCTTGTTGGGGTTAATCGTTAAACAATCCTATTTAGTTAGCTGAATATGAGGAAAAAAATGAGAAATATTCGCAAAACAGAGAAATCTGGTGAAATTGGAAAGCAAGCCGGTGAGAATATTTATCATTCCGATTCAGGTTTATCCGTTCGGTAAATGCCAACATGTTTAACAAGCGCATCTCTAATTTGATACACCACAACAGCTACTAAGCGATTTTTATCGTAATAGTAATTTGTATCAAACAACATGTCACCTTCTTTTACTTCTACCGTACGGTATAGCCTACCATCCTGATGATACATTCCTATTTGACCATACTGGTCTTTTTGAAGCACTCCCATTTCTATGGGCTGGGGGATTACTGCTCGGATATGGTCGTGCTTATAATCATAGTACCAAACATAATATAAGGAGGTAGGAGTGGGATCTATCGTTTGAAGGGATTCCAATTCCTCCAGTGGAACATGTTCATGATAAAGTTTGCTCCACATTGCTTCAGAAATCCGTAGTGAAAATTGAGGATTGATTATTCCTGGAGCAATGCTTTCCATTGTAAATACGATGGGTTGTGTTTCTTCCATGATAAGGAAATAGCTAATCAGATTGGTATTCCAGCGGATGGCATTAAAAAATTTGAATTGACGGAGCTCTTCCCGATTGAAATGGGTTTCTTGATTAGCTTGACGGATTTCATATTCAAGAAAGAGGGATGCATCCCGATTTTGTTTTCCAGTAAGCGGCATTCCCTCTACCTCATGCACCTTGGATAAACGAAGTTTTTCGGCAAACAACTGCTGAGCCATATAATCATGGATTTGACTATATCCTGCTTGTTCATAAATCGAATAGCGAAGTAAAGCCAATTCAGGCTTAATCATAGTGCTACATTGACTGCGGGTATATTTTTTGGAAGAATCGTAGGTTGTATTTACAGGATACAGTTGAATCACCTGGACATTGGAATCTGAAGGAACTGTCGTTTGCGCGGCGTTTTCGGAAGCATGGGTAAATATTTCTGAATCCCGTTCTACCAACGCAGTCGGTTGTTTTTTTATTTCGATGATTTCTGCAGCAATCCCTGTATAGCTATTGTCCGTTTTAGTATTTTCAGAGTTGTTTGTAACACAGCCGAATATTAAACTGCTAATGAATATCAAACCAACTATTTGAAACCGTAACTTTGATTGACTTTGAACACTTAGATTACACATGGATTTTCTATCCTTTCGGGCAAAACACCGAACTAGTTCTAGTATCGACCAACACACGTGTTTACTTATCCGTTTCTTTCAGGGATTTCAGCCTTGATTTTTAAAGATGAATATTAGATTAACATAACGGACGGTTCCCACCTAGAGAAACATCTTATTCTATTAATAATCAAGTCGATACCCATGTTTCTGTTCCTAAGAAGGTGCATATTTTAAAAATGGTAGATTCTACGTAGCGATTTAATGCTGTTCCATCCAATTACACCGATGGTTAATAGGCTGGTTAGGCTATTATAAATCAAGAAATTGTTTAGCCTTCAGTTTCCAATCCCTCGTCGTTCGATAGAGATCAGGAAACTGGAGATAAGAAGAGAAGCGAGGATTACTTTGGAAAACCCCTCTCCCAATCACCGAGCGTAACCGAGGGGTTGGGGTGAGGACGTAGGGATCGACTACATTTGGGCAACCTGCTTATTCATTGGGGTTATGGTATGGGTAATAAAACCATTCTTTAAACTCCCATCCTTCCTGGAGCGGGGTTTGACAGTTCGATTGTTCTTTCTTATTATGTTCACCTAAACGTGGTTTGACCTAGGTTGAGATGTTTGTAATGCATGGTGTTGGAACATCTTGCCAAACCAAATCGTTTTTATGGAATATGCTTTACAATCGGGATTGGTATGAAAATAATCCAATGGTTTGAATTGATACGAGAAGTTTACCTATCCAACCCTTACACCGTTCACTTATTCAAAATGAGTATGATGGGGAGATCTATTATGCAGCTTCATAGTGGATTCCAATACCCAATGGAGGAATTCGAACTAAGCAGGCTTTTTATTTAAAGTAACATCGACATGATGGGAAACACATATCGGGAATAAATTTGAGCATTATAAGGGAGTATCCATGGAATCAAATCAAATGGAAGCGGACATTCAATCGTTGCGCGACGAGAATGAGTCGCTTAAAAACCGAATTGCTGAGCTGGAACAAGAACAGACAAAATCCCAGGATGAAGAAGGCGAGATATTCCTGGAGTATTTAGCAAATATGGTAAACCAAGGATACTTTAATAAAATTAATGTACAGGATAGTCTATATGCTGTAGCTAAGGTAGATTGGGACAAAATGATAGAAGAAGATGGTACCTTAGTGCCATCGATCTACTATATTGCGGATCACCCCTCCTCCCAGGTTGACTGGCGAAAGATTTATAATATTGAGACCATGATTGGTAGGCCGGTATCTAAAGAAGGACGGTTAAGTCAAGTGATTCATCAAGCAATGAAGTCACCTCGACCTTCCATGGAAACTGATTTTTTAAGGGAGGATGTTGTTGATCGAAAGCATGGATACCAGTTTAAGAGTTCGGTAATGGCGATTCGGAATCGAAAAGGGAAAGTAATCGGAGGATTTGGTATTGGGATTCACCTGGGTGTGTACAACGAGATCCATGGCTTATTTGAAGAAATTGCCACTTTGATTGAAGAAATTGTGGAAAGTAAAGATCAGGTCATCCAAACTGACTATGAAAAACCCATTAAAGAAATGGCAAATCTGACGTCTATGTTAGAAGACTTAGGAAAATCCGTTCGACAGTCGTTGGATCAAATTTCATCGGTTCAGGATCAGCTACGTGTATTATCCATGAATGCATCCATTGAATCTGCTCGTGCTGGAATTCATGGTCGCGGGTTTGCAGTCGTTGCATCTGAAGTACGAAAGCTTGCTGATAAAAGTAAAGATTCCATCGAAAGTATTACTAACCTTGTTGTGAATACATTTGAATACATCCACCGTATTGTTGAGTTACGGGAAAAATTAACCTTGATTCTACAGAAACGAACAGCTGTCTCACAAAATCAAATTGAATTGATTACACGGGTGGAAAAATACCTAAATGATATTTCCAGACTCAATCGAGAGTTGCAAGAGCAGGATATCCTCGCAAGGGATTAACTTCATAAAACTAAGCCTGGTAACGGGGTGCATACCATGGATATTTTCGTTCGTTTTGAATTGTAGATTTTAGGACCTAATCCATTCCAAGTTGGATCATCCCCAAACCGAATACCATATATTCCGTTTAGTTGACCATATTTAAATGTACCATACATGGTTTAATGATTTGGAAACCCCATAAAAGTTTACTACCTTCTAGAATAGAATGAGTAGCCTATGCAATCTGCCTTCTCATTAAGAAAGGGTGATTCCAGAACGTGATTCAAGGTAAAGAAAAGGAAGTACGAATGCAGACACTTTTACTAACGGGATTCGAACCATTCGGAGGAAATGCTAGCAATCCATCCGAACAAGTTGTTCAACAGATAACTCAAGAACCTTCCTTCAACTATGTAAAAGGGTTGATCCTACCGGTAAATGCCGAAACTGCATTTCCAAAACTACGGAAAACGATTGATTTGGATCCACCCCAATCGATTGTAATGTTAGGTTTATACAAAGGTGCTTGTGGAATACGATTAGAACGGATTGGACACAATCTATTAAATTTTGATATCCCAGACAATGATGGGAATCGGATATCGAATCAACCCATCATACAGGATGGTCCAACACAATTGTCGGCAACTATTCCCCTCGAAGTGATTTATGAAACACTAATCAATGAATGCATTCCCGTTGAATACTCCGACGATGCGGGGCAATATCTATGCAATCAGGTTTTATATAGTACACTTCATTATATCCAAAATACCCGGTTACCCATTTCTGTGGGATTTCTTCACCTTCCTGCTACACCAGATCTCGCAGTGGAAACCGTACGTACCCAGGAAGAAAAATTGCCACCGTCTATGGATTTTACGCTTATTCGAAAAGGAATAGTGCGGGTTTTGGAAATTCTCAATAGAAATCATAAGGAATCCGCGGCTGTATCCAAAAATCAGTAAGCCGTTTCAGGCGATAAAAGAATAATAAGTTACGAAGTGGTGCAAATGCATACGGATCATCTAAATCTTCATACATACTATCCAGTGTAAACTTCCAAAAGAAAATCCCATCTAGAATTTCTTGATCGCCCTCGAGGTAATCGATCCACGAATCAAACCGTTCAAAATTCTTGCTGGCAATAGCACTCAATATCATGGGTTTATGAATATCAGGATGATTCACATGGTTTTTAATCCATTGGAGTTTAAACTGGGAGCGATCCAATTCAAAATCCGTATCCAACTGCCAGGGAAGTAATTGGAATGTCAGATAATCCACTTCATCTAGCTCGTTCAGGGCTTCCCAGTCCATTTGATAATGCCCATTATAGGGTAACCGATATTGATAGGATTCATCCGTCCACTTTAAAAATCCTTCATCCCCCACTCCAACGAACTGCTTTGGTGCAGCTTCCTTAACTGCTTGTGCCATTTCACGAATCCAATTCATCAGATCTTCCGCTTGAACAATCCCCCGATCATACAGATCCGTTCCTCGAATGCAATTCATTAACTCGTATCCTAATACCGAAGGCTCATCTTTATATCGAGTCGCGATCTGTTGGATAAATGATTTAAAATAACGTCGGGGACACGGATGGGTGTAGAAATCCAATTTAGACAAAGGAGGTTGTATCCCAGAGTCAGTACACCACCGTGAGTAGAAACCAGGACCCCCGTATGCTCCGGTTGCGTCTCCCAAAACAAAAATAATGCGGATTCCCAGAATTTTTGCTTTACGTACAATATAATCCAATTTATATAAGGTTTCCAAATTGAATTGCCCTGGTTTCGGTTGGATTGCACGGTATAATGGGAATTCAATCCCCGCCCAAACCCGTACCGCAGTAAAATAATGATATGAGCAAACAGTTAAGATTCCATCAATAGTATCCAAAGACTGGGTGAGTAAATGAGGTAGATTCACTCCTGCAAAACGGAAATGAGTATCCCCAAGCTGAAATCGATCCCCATGGATCGTTACAAATTCATCATGGGATTGTATATGAGTGCGAATTTCCGTTGGTTTGACTCGCATCGTATCAGGGATTGAACCGATTTCAGATACTAATTCTAGTTCTGATAGATAAGACAGATTGTATCCACCAAAATCAAGGGATTCAGAGGTACTCGGTTCTACATTGGGATTTCGAACCCGTATTTGAAATGGAACCGGAACGGCAATACGGGAATACCCCACATTTCCAAGTATATTAAATCCAAATATGTATTCATGTTGAATAAATGGGGATCCAGTACGAGTAAATCTGATATGGATAGTACGGGTTTCACCCACTGGAACTGTGAAATGAGGACGAAGTCGATATTTTCTCTTTGTTGAGTTAAGTGGTCTCCCCTGCAAGGAATAGGCATCGGGGTTAATCTCTGTAAAACGAAATTGACGGGCGAATTCTTCTTCCGCAATTAAGACAATATTATGAAGGTCTTTTTCCGTATGTGTATTCGTAATTTCAAGTAGGAGCGTGGGTTCATCAGAGGTGTCGGATGGATTATCAAATGCCACACGCAGCTGGATAACATGGTCGGGTCCAACCTGCTGAAGGAATTGATTTAATCTTCCTCCAGAAACATAAGCGCTATCAGGAAGCCCAACCCACGTTTTCAATTGGAGTTCATTGTATGTAATTTCAAAAAGCTTGTCTGAAGTTGTTGTCGAATAAGCGGAGGATGCCACAGAAGTTGTCTCGACGTTCATAGAGTTACTAATTAGAATCCCATTATTACTAGATGTGGTGGGGATAAGCATTTGGGTACTAGAAGGATCCAATTCTAGTGTCCAATCCATTTCATCTTCTTGGGGGAATAATAACCAGGGAAGGATTAAAATAAAACCGAGTAATCCTATTGTTAGGAGCCACGTACGTCGTATCATGGAGTTCACCTTAAAATTCTTATTCGAGCTTCAATCTCGCTTGGTAATACATGTCCCTTCGATTTTTTAGAAGGTCAGCAGAACAGTTTATGTTGGAATGATTTAGGATAAGTTAGGTCCCTCATCCCGTTTTTGTGATGTTTCGTAATATTTCCGTCCTTGATAGTAGTCCTGAAGAAATTCAGCAGAAGGAAGAGGATCTTCGGCCTGCCGCACAAGTATGTGAAGATGCTCATGCATTAATTCAATTTCCTGGACCTCATGGATTTGGTAACCGTAATTCTCACAGATAGAAACTAGTAAATTCACCTGATCAAATAGCTGGAACATGCGTTCATGATAGGATTTGAGTCGTTTTCTGTAAGTTAGCAGGGTTTCTTTTTTTTCCAATGCGCGAATCTGGTTATAGAGTAGGGTTAATTTTTCTAGCTCCATATAGATTTCTCGTACATGTTCGATAATATGATGAATATCTTTTACAACAATGGTTTCATAATCATAAAAAAAATCCATGAAGCGAATGATAATGCGTTTGATGGAATAGATGATTCGGAATAGAATGCTTTTGATTTTCATGGTAAAAAAATCCGAGTTATATCCTCCAGTATGTAATATACTAGTATTTAGAAGTTGGGGCAATTTCGATTCGATCGGTGATCATCGGATTGCGAAGCAATAGGAATCCATAGGTAGTATTCAATTGATGCTTGTTAGGATGGCTTGTCGATTGACTAATTATTTATCATCTTAACGTAAGTGGGTGATGTCTATCGCTTTGTTTCCAAGAGGAAAAGACATCACAACCTCTTCGTGTGCCTATTGAGCCTGAAAAACATCACGTCAGGTTATGCCCCATACCAGGAGAATGTATGCATCGTCTATCCAACCATTCGTTCCTATTGATTATTCTCATCCTCTTTGGCATTGGATATATCGTTCCAAATTGCGGAGGTACAGTTGAACCGGAAGATAATTCTTTTCAACTGCGAATCTTTCACGCCTCACCCGATTTGGGAAAGATTGACATTTGGATCAATAATACCAAAATTTACTATTCCACTGAGTTTAATAATCTGATTTCAGCACCTATGTATCATGCATTCGATGATACACTTACCATTCGCATTTATCGTTTTGAATCTACGGATCCGACGGATCTGCTTTGGGTACAAACGTATGATCGCAGCAATTTTACAACGGGTCAATATTATACATTGGTTATTTATGGTTTTCGATATACTTCCAGTAATATTTGCTCAGATGAGAACGATCAGAAACCAGATTATTGCCGATCCGACCTGGATTATGGATTGACATCCACCCTAATTCCCTACAACCCAAATACTGATGCATCAGATATGACGAGTAGTAAACTAAGGGTTGTACATTTAGCACCCCAAGCCCCAAAGATTGTTTTAGTGGACAATATAAAAAAAGAATATACCCAGCTTACAGAAAACTGTGTGGATTATACCGGAATACCCACCGACTATGTGA
>CAYPZJ010000008.1:7421-17257 GCA_964414635.1 uncultured Spirochaetia bacterium | reverse complement strand
GCCTGGTATCAATACGAATCTAATTCTTTATGATTCCGAAGAAGACTTTGAAAATGGCGATCACACATGCGTGACTTCTTTTGTAAACTCAACAGACTATTTAACAAGTACGAGTGATAATCTGAAACTTCAGTTAAACCCAGGTGTGACGTATACCCTATATATCTATGGTTCTGAACCATATTCCAGCTTATTTTCAGTGGAAGGCGTGGAATTACAATATCGGTGTTTTCCTGATATTCCAGCACGTTAATATCGAAGGAGATGTTCATGATACAAGGCAGCGCTACAAAGGTTGTTTCGGGATTTGTATTCTTCATAATGGTCCTTATTCCAGGATTTTTAATTCCATTAACCAGTTGCACCGAAGAACCGGTGGTTAAGGATTATCCCTACCTCCGCTTTCTAAATGCATGCCCAAACTGCGAACCCCAACAATATGCACACACGATATATTTACATTATCCCCAGGTTCCAGATAATATTCCGGTTTCTGAATTTGATACAAACATAACCGGTGTATTGGATACCGCAGCAACGGCAGCTTCCGATGCCGGAGCGCTTCCATCCGAAGTTGAACAATATACCAATGGCAGGGATGCAATACAATCCTATTATTACAAAGAAGTTGTTACCAGACCAGGTTCCTATGAAGTAGACACCGAATTATCAACATACAACCTACGATTGGATATCACAGAGGATCAAAAAGAGCATATCCTTGAAATATTGGATTTAATTGATTATAACAAGCGCCCCTATTTTCAATCCAAATTTGGTCAATTACCCGAATGGTATTATAATCCAAACGATTCAAGTAAAACACCGGTTCCCTTTCCACCTGGCGATTACAACCCGGTAACCGCATCCATTTGGTATGATAATGAAACCTATGACATTGAAAAGGAATTTTTCTCCATGCGGATGGGTGCAAAGTATACGCTCGTACTAGCCGGGACGATTGATGATTTAACCCAACATCCTCTAACGATTTCTTCACAGGTAGTTGATTCAACTCAGCGTGCCTTGGAGGGGAAGAGCCGTATTCGATTTTTCTCCTTCCTACCGGATATTGCTGAAACGATTGAGGTATTTTGTGGGGGATGTAATAGTGGGGAGGACATGTTATTTGAGAATATTGGTTATGATGTGAAAGGGGGGTCAGGATATTCGGTAAATATTCCAGCCCAGGTTATTCCAGCCGGAGAGTTTATTGCACGAATATTTCGGAATGGGAAATGGCAGATTATTTTTCAAAATGAGCAATCAATTACCCTTGCATCCCAAATGAATTATACGTTTAATTTTATTGGATATGGTTTTGAGGGGGTGCAACCTGGTTCCACCCAAAAAACCGATTTAATGATCTTAAACGATTTCTAGAACACCATTAACCTCCCTATAAACAATGCTCGTTGCATAATCTTATAAAATGACTCACCACGCTTTGGGTTATCGGACTTCGGATGGGTGGCAGTATTTGATAAACCTTTATTTGTAAACGTTTTTATGATAAGCTACTAACTAACGTTGATTTCATTCGTGTTCGCAAAATAAAGTGCTTTATTGCTTTATTCGATAAGTAGTCAAACCCCACTTAAGTGGATATATTGTATACACGATGAAATGGTTTTTTGCTATAACAGGATTGTTGTTTTTCTTTGGTACAATGATCCTCCTTTTTTCAACGCTCTGGGGAGGAGGGGGTGCCATTCACATTCGGGGGTACTATTTTACTACGATTGATTCGCATACCTATGAGCATGGGGTCATGCTTCCACCAGAAGCCGCCTGGGAGATTGGATCATACGCTGTCGTGTATATGATGGTTATGCAAGATAGCATTGATCGAATTGAATGGTACGAGCATGGATTCTTAAAAGAAATCCATTTTTTTTATCCGAATGGGATCCTGCGAGGGCAGTATTACTACAATTCCGAGGGGCGAATCGTTCGTCTGATTCGATACGAGCATAGGTATCCCATACAGGTAGAGAAATATAATTCTTCTACAGGGGCGCTTGTAGCCAAATGGGAGAATAGTTTTAAAGCGAATCGTCTTGTCCGACAACGATATTTCCAAGGAGTATCCTATCGGTTTGACCTGGAATTTTTTTATGATGTGCAGGGGAATATTACTCTGGTTAACGGGTATAATCCCTCCTCTATTCTTGCTTTTCAAGTATATCCTGTCGATCAGCATTGGATGAGTCGATTATACATACCGGATCTTTGGGATCCAGACGAGCTTCCCCAAGCGAATTGCGCCTGTGTGGAATACCAAATTCCTACTATTAAAGCCCTGCCTTTTCTGAAATTTTATCCTAAATCCTGGGTTCCTCCTAGCGTTTCTACCCCTTGGGAAGAGTAAAAATCTTTCTAAATCCACTTTTATTTTATGCCGTAAATTAGGAGGGAAGCGTATTGTAATTAGAGGTAACTATGCCCAGTCCGTTGCTAGAAAAAAGTCGAAAGCAGAAAAAACGAAAAACAAAACCTAAGTCACGTACCCGGACGCCATCCGCACCTAAAAAAAGCAATCCACAAACGAAACCACTGTCCCTGCGAATAAAAAAAAATCTCATTCTCATTGTACTATGGATGGTTCCCCTGATTGGTATTTTGATTTTTACTACCGAAAAAACCACCCCAACCTTGGATAAATACCAAAACCAACCGCAGCAATCTCAACCACAAAAACAAAATGTATTTGAGGAATTATATCAACAAAAAGCGAAAGGGGATACTCCATCCAATCCACTATATTATGATGATGAACTCCCTGAAACTACGGATGAGTTAGATAATCAATACAATCAAAAAGATAATAGCGCTCGAAATCCCTGGGAAGAAGAGTGGGATAGGGAAACACAAATGTATACTGGAAGGAAGGCTTCTGAACCGATAACAAATCAACCTTCGGTATTTCAGGAATCCAATACCGAAGAGAATCAATCAACTTCTCCTGTTGATGATAATCTGTTGGAAACAGGATCAGTACTGGAGGATGACGCGTCGACTACGATGGAACATGAAAATCAACCAATGGAAGATTCTCCACAAACAAGAAAGCTATTCTTCTTTGAGATGGAGGGGGCTAAGGTTCGTCTTATACCATTGCTTATCAATGCAGGTCAAGCATCTTCAAAAGAGACGTTAATTCGACTTTTATTATCGGGTCCAAACGAAGCTCAAAAGCAAATCGGTTTAACAAGCGCTATTCCAGAGGGTACACAATTACTGGATTTATCCATTTCCAATCATATTGCTCGAATTAACCTAAACCAATCATTCCAAAAACAACAATATGGCTTAATCGGTGCTAAACTAGCAGTTGGTCAATTGGTTTATTCGTTATGTGAATATCCAGATGTACAGCAGGTTGAATTTCGTATCGAAGGAAGGGAAGTAATGTATCTAGGTGGGGATGAAGGAATTCCTTCGAAGCGGTTCGATCGTGGGGATCTACCGATGGAACTATCCTTCTAATCCAGATTGCTTCGGGCGTACTTCCGTACTGACAATGGAACATTTTTCTGCAACGGGTACCAGATTTCCCGCTTCCCCTTCCGGAGCTAAATGACAAACAGCAATCTGCCCTTCTCGGAGGGGTGGGATATAGTGATGATCTTGTAGAAATGTGTGCTGTGTATCATCCCAATAAGCATGTACATACACATCCTTCACTTCACCTTTTTCATAGGTTGTTCGTTTCAATTCCCGACCTTTTTTATCTCGCTCAATCCATGTGTCCGTGCGGTTACCTTGCCGGTCATAATATTCATTGTTAAGTGGACGCCCTTCATAAAAGGTTAGGCGGCTTTCAATCCTACCATTGTAATGGTATTCTTCAAGTAGTGAAACACGATCTTGCTCATCGTATTCCACGACTTCCGCAAAAACCCCCCCATGAAAAGTTTCTCGCCGAATGATCCGAGTTCCCGTTTGTTCATCATAAAATTCTTTTTCACGGGGTATATCTTTTTCATAATATAATTCGTGACTTTTCTTGTTTCCATTCACGTAATAAGTAGTTATGGTAGTCCGATAAACCGCATCATTCTGAAATTCTTCTTCCTTTATTATCCTATCCTGTTCATCATAGGTTACACGATAATAGATCCCCTCCGAATCATCTGGCGGTTCTGAAATTTCTTCTTTATATTCACCCGAAAATGTTTTACGTAAAAAGAATTTTGTCTTACTGTCAGACGACGGTTTCACTGTTTCTGTATTCGATATGAATTCGCCCATGGTTTGCTGATTTGTTGTACTCGTTGGCGTTTGAGTTGGTTGTTCCAAAGCAGTTGTATTTGATGCTGAATTGGCGGGTTTTAATTTTTTTTCTTCGCAGTTGAAGCTGCTGGAACTAATTATGAGGAACACTAAGATAATCGCGCAAATAACGTGGGTATGCATGATGGTTCCTTCCCTGATAGAATTCATGAGGCTGAGTTGGTGGGAAAGGGGAATCGAATCACCCGTTTCCTTTACTATTTTAAGCAAAAACCCCTTAAGAGTCAAAGGTTATGCTTTGTAGGAAGTGGATAGATAAAAAATAGAGGGATTATGATGTGAGTATGGGATGGGGATGTTTTCAATACACGCTTTCCGATACGTAGTGCCCTTTGATACCAACATAATATCATTAGGGAAACCATCCCTATACTAACCCGTTCTCCTTTTTATTTCATTGGGATAATATGCGAATTTGGTGTTGACCCGCTCCTTTTTTTTTTATATTTTCCTAGCGGAAATTTAGTGAAACGAGGCAGAATATATGCAACCTAAAATAAAACGAACGCTTCTCAAAACAGCCATCAGCCTTCTAGGACTTAATGTACTCTTAATTTCCATCATTGCCGTCTGGAACAACCCGATTTTTACCTGGGACGAATATTCATATTTGGGTGATGTACGGGAAACCCCAGTTATTTCCCCACCTGACCTCCCACCAACACCTTATAAATGGCCACCCCGTAAGGATTTTTATGAGTGTAACATGAGAGCGCCATCCGAACGAGATTATATCCTTATGGATGCGATTGCCACCCATAATCCGGTGTTGATGGCAGATATTCCAAGTTATATTGCTGTGGCAATTGAAGGTGCGAGAGAACGAGCAGCTTTGGAAGCGATCCCAGAAGATCAAATGTTTGAGTTGGAGTTGCAATACGGTTCCCGATATTCCATCCCTGATTCTGTCATCGAATCCATTGTACCTGAAAGCGTGCGGCAGCGATATGCATCTAAAATCGGAATTGAGAATGTGCTCGAATATATCAACTATGACGATATGAAAAACATTGTTCTGATTATTAATCGGGATGCACGGAGATATCACGGAGAACCTTATCTGGGATTCGATCGCTACCTGTGGTTAGAAGAATTTACGGGTGTTCAGTATGACCAACGTAACGAAATACCAATTCGTGATGAAGCAGGAGATTTAGTATACCGCCGAATCACAACCTGGCAAGCCAAACGAGGATTGGGACCAGAACTAGATATTGATAAAATTGTACAAAGTTTTAAACGAGGATTATATAATAAAGATCCTCGCGTACGATTAGAATGCCTCTCAATATTGCGAGAAATGGGTCCTAACCCCATTTTCCAGGATGATATTCAACACGCAGGGCAACTACTTGAGACCATAGGCGATTGGAATAGAGGATTCCGATTCACTATTCAAACCCCTCGGCAAAAAGAGGAAAATGATTACCGTGCATTAGAAGTAGCAACCCGGCGCTATGTGTATTGTGATATTGATGCAGCCCCGCACTGGGCAGTTCCATATTATCAATTTGCCATGTTCAACAAAGAGATAAACCGTATGAAGGTTCTTTATCAAATGGAAATTGATAAATCCCTGCAACCCTCGGATTTTCGTATTATCGATGCAAATATGTTCATTACCGTAACAGATTCCATCAATATTCGCGGATCATACGGTATTGACCGAGCAACATATTATGGGCTTGCACCACATCGACATCCTGAAACCGATGCCGAAATTGCTGGTGAAGAGCGCTGGAACGGCATCTATCCCGAATACCGCTATGCAGATACGGCAAAGAATATTCCTAAAAATTTGTATGTACGAAACCAAAGCGCCTTCAATTATCTCGTACGGAAAATTTTGCCTCCATGGGAAGAACCTATTCCTGCAACGGTATATCAGGAAACCGAGATGGATGAAGCCGCTACTCGACGGTTGATTTTATCCTTATTTGCATCACTGGAACATCGAAACTACTACGTAAGAATTCGTGCTGCGAATTTCTTATATCAAATGTATCGATCCAGTGCTATTTCTAGAGAGAATCAGCGATTGATTATGAGTGCAACCCTCACCAATCGAACGTTACGGGAAACCATGAAAGCAGAATTTATCCCGAGAAAGCGGATCCAACGGCTTCACATGTATATCTCCGCTAACGACTATGACGGTTTGCGCGATGATATGATTGAATACGACGAGGAACTGGGCGATGAGCTTTTTGGAAGATTCGCAGAAAACCCAGAAACCCAAGTTGAAGAGCAATAAATTAGAATAGATAACCGGGTGGATTTATTCCACCCGATATTATTCCACCCGATGAATACCCTTTGAATACTTCGTCATCCATTCAAACCCTTGTAAATATTAACCAATTATCCTTCTCATACTCCGGAAAAAGTGTAGACGAACGGTGTGCGTTGTCAAATATTGATTATCAGTTACCTGCTAGACATATGGTGGGAATCGTTGGACCGAATGGTTCGGGGAAATCCACCTTGTTGAAACTGATTGGAGGGATTATCCCCTGTGCTCCACACTGCATTCGTTTTCTAGGTGCTCCTTTGGAACACTACAGTACTCGTCAATTAGCACAGTCGATCGCGATGGTTTTCCAAAGCCTTCGCTATGGTTTGGAAAATACGATTTGGCAACATGTTCTATCAGGACGGTATGCGCATCGGGGTTCATATTTATTTGATCGAGCGGAGGATTTGGATCTGAGCCGATGGGCAATGGGTGTTACAAAGATTAGTCATCTTCGGAACAAGCTGCTGAAAGAAGTGAGTCAGGGGGAACAGCAACGAGTAGCGCTGGCTGCTGCGCTTGTACAAAAACCCACACTTCTTTTATTAGATGAACCAACATCCGCTTTGGATATCAAATATCAATTGGAAATTATGCATATTCTAAGTAAACTAATTCAAACACAGCAGATGACCATTCTAATGGCGCTTCACGATCTAAATTTGGCAAGTAGATTTTGTGATCGAATCATACTACTTAAACAGGGGCAGATACAAGCGGAGGGTACACCGCAGGAAGTCCTTACAAAGCCACTTTTAGAAAACACATTTGAAACCAAGATTGAAGTTCGGTACGATGTTTGGGATGGGTATCCATATATTATTCTTGATCCAACGTTTATCAAAGTACGGGGTGGGATATGAGGATATCCCCCATAATCAACCCCCGGTTTTTCATTCGGGTAGTACTACTTTTTACCGGTATAGCGTTTGTATGCCTGATTTTAGGATTATTTATTGGTCAGGAAAGCCTGGATTGGCAAGCCATCTTGTATGGTGACACGGATTCTTCCTCCTTTCAAATATTTTTTTACTGGCGACTTCCCGAAGTTTTACTTGCGTTTTTAGTAGGTGGAGCACTAACAACAGCAGGCGTTATTTTCCAAGCGTTGCTCCAAAATCCACTCGCATCTCCCTATACATTAGGTGTCGCCAGTGGTGCAGGATTCGGTGCGGTACTATCGTTATCGTTACCTGCAGGATTTTCCCTCTATACTTATGCCCAAGAGATTTCCACACAAGATATTCCAACACTGTTGGAATGGTTTGTAGGATTTGCAAGCTTCTCTCAAACCTCTCTTTTTGCTTTTGCAGGAGCGTTATTAGCTATTGCCATTGTATTTTTTCTTGGGCGTACTCGTTATCAAGGTTTATCTACATTTCATCTATTGCTTGCGGGTGTAACGATGAGTTTTGTATTTGGGGGGATGATGCTTTTTGTTCAATACCTTGCAGATCCGGTGAGAACCGATCAAATGATTCGCTGGTTAATGGCTGATTTAGAAATTTCAGATTATCGGATTCTCATTTTCTTGAGTGTATTTGCTTTCATTATTTATGGGATCGTTTTCCGTCATCTACATACCTTGAATATAATAAGTCTGGGTGTCGAGATGGGGACGAGCAAGGGTGTTAATATTCAATTTTATTATCGGTTTTTCTTTGCTACTGCATCCTTACTAACCGCCTTGATGGTCTCTGTAGCGGGTCCTATTGCATTCGTAGGTTTGATTATTCCCCATTTATTACGGTTGGTAATTGGTAGTGATCATCGGGTTTTGCTCCCGGTTGCTATTCTTGCAGGAGGGGGATATTTGGTGCTCTGTGATGTACTTTCACGGACGGTATTGTTTTTGTTTGGCATTGAATCAAAACTTCCAGTGGGTGTGATTACCGCATTATTAGGTGGTCCCATCTTTGTTCTAATGCTACGTCGTCAACATTAATATTCTAGATGGTATCCAGTAGCATGGTGGAATTGCTGATCGATTTGTTCTATATCTGATTTGCTGGGAAGCTGTTCAAGCAAAATACGTATGGTCCGTTTCGATTTGAAAAAACTGGGTTCTTTTTTTAATCCCCACTTCGGGGGAATTAATTCTTTAGCTTTTTGTATGATTGCAGATTGATTGGGATTTTCAGCTAACGTAATGGGATAGCCAATATCCTCTTCTAATTGGTTGATAAGATCCTGATACAACTGACCCACTTCCGGTGAGATAAACTGCAATTCGATATAAGGACCCTTGCTCCCTTCTTTTTTTGATTTTTTATAGGGTTCATGGGGCTGTTTCGCAAATTGTTGTTGAATATAGGCAAATGCTGCATTGATTTCCATCCGACCTGTAGGATCTTTCGATCCGGCTATCGTATCACCTTTATGCAGTTTGAATTCTACTGTGAAACCCGTTTCCTGCTTGATATGTTTAATAATTACGTTCTGTTCTTCTTCTTCTGGTAGGGATGCGAGCGATAATCCCATCGAACGGGTATCAATCCGTACGGAAGGATTTTTAGTTAGCTCATACTGTGTGCCAAGCAATTCAACCACAATTTGTATTAATGCATTAACATTGGGATTGGGATTAATTTCGATTTTCCATTGGGTTTCTTCTTCCAACTGATTCAGCAGCTCTTTATATTTTTCCTGGGCAACATCTGGAAAATTGAAGTGAAGCAGCAGTGTTTTGGAATCCAGCTGGTATCCTCGTTTGTATAATCCCGTTGCACTATCAAATTTTTCATCGATTTTAGCAAGCAACGCGTTGGGATCAACTGCATCAGATTTCGATTCCTTGCGTTCATCTTCAGTAAGAGCGCGAAACAAAAATAATCGACGGGTATCCCGCTG
Organism: uncultured Spirochaetia bacterium; assembly: GCA_964414635.1. GTDB lineage: Bacteria > Spirochaetota > UBA6919 > CAYPZJ01 > CAYPZJ01 > CAYPZJ01. The sequence continues at coordinate 7,818 of CAYPZJ010000008.1, read as the reverse complement.
GAAACAACCACTAGATTGGATAACTTCTTCAAATTCAGCAAGTGTGTTTTCCATCGCTACGTTCGATTTTTCCACCTCAGGAATTAGTCCATTCCAGATTTCGTATAAATCTACAATGGTAAAGACTTGGCGGGGGGAATAATTCGCCAAACAATGATTAGCAAGCATCACCGCTGCTTCCTGATTAAATGCACCTTCCCAATTTAATAGGGTATCAATCCCAACCTTTTTAAGAAAAATACGGGGACGACGTGTTTTTTGATTCACGTTTTTATAAGCCAAATCAAAGGTATCACCATTTTCTGGTAAATAGATTTCCGAAATATGTTCAGATAACAATGATTTTGCCAGGTTTTTTCGAGCGTCCTCATCCCCATGTACCAGCATAGTTTCCTTA
>CAYPZJ010000008.1:0-7411 GCA_964414635.1 uncultured Spirochaetia bacterium | reverse complement strand
GTCGGAAGCCTCGAATGAGTCGTATGATCTCCTGGCTATCTGCATGGGCTGATAGGGCGTATTTGTTTATCTGAGCATGGATTTCAATGGTTTTGCCCTGTAAGGTGATGGTTGGTTCTTTTTCTTCAATAAGATTAAGAATTCTCCGTCCAGGTGATTCCTCATCTTGATACCCCGTGAATGCAACCATATTCTGCTTATTAGGCAACAAGTGTTGTGCATAAAATACACTTGCACCACCCGATAACATACCCGATGAAGCAACAATACAACAAGGTGGCCCGTCTACAATACGTTGACGGTCTTCTTTTTTTACTACAGGATGAATATGGTCACTGCTTCCAAAGTAAGGATTGCCCATTTTTTCAATCCGTTGTGCCATGTGTGGAGTTTGATAATAGGGAAAAGCAGCATATTGCCCACAAATGCTTTTCACCATTCCGTCCACATAGACAGGGAAACTGGGGATCCGTCGTTGTTGAATCGCTCGATTTAAAATTAAGATAACTTCTTGAGCTCTTCCCAGCGCGAATGCGGGAATAAGCACTTTCCCCCCCATTTCTATCACCTCAGAAACCATTTCCACCAACCGTTTTTCCTCCATCTGACGATTAGTATGCATACGATTTCCATAGGTTGATTCCGTAATGATTAAATGAGGGCTAAAGGTAGGTAATCCCATCCCTGAAACAGTTAGTTGATTCGTAACGGAAATATCCCCCGTTACGAGAATGTTCCCTTCGGGTGTTCCAAAACCAATAACAGAGGCACCCAATATATGTCCAGCTGGGAAAAATGTAACTTCCAAGGCATCATTGAATGGTTTAATCATATGATCCCAACGCGCAGGACGCATCTGATCAAACACACGATCCACCATCGTTTCTGAATACATTGGGATTTCCCCTTCCTGGTCCCGATTTATATCCATTATTTTTATGGAATCCCGGAGCAATATTTGCGTGAGACTTATGGTCGGTGGTGTGGTGTAAATTGGAATGGAAGGATAGGATTGCAATAAGATAGGTAGTGAACCAGTATGATCCATGTGCGCATGGGTGAGGAATATGGCTTGGGGTGATTTTAGTTCTTGTAATCGACCAAGATCAGGCAGGTTGTCTTTGCTTCCTCCCATCCGAATCCCGCAATCCACAAGGAATGCGTGATTTCCTGCATTTATATATATACAACTGGCACCGACTTCGTCAGCACCACCCAAAAAAATAATATCCATGTGCGTGTTCTTCGTTTCTAGCTAGCTACCCATAATCACAGCGTTTATTTGCCAATTAAGAATGGTTTCTAGCTGGTGTTTTTGCCGATCCTCTTATGGAAGGATGTAACATAGGAGCTGTACCCCATATTGTGCGATACCTAAGATAATAAAAAATTCATCCATTAGAAAACGGAAGCACTTACTTTCGATGAATCCCTTATTGAGGGAAGAATGAATAATCATTGTAAACGCAGTGAAGCAATCTCTTGATAGAAAAAAGATTACCTAGTCGCTTTGCTTCTCGCAAAGTACGTTTTACCACAGTAGGAAATTCATCCACCTCTCTTTTATAAAGAAGATAACTCAAAAATTTCCGATAACGCTTGCTCCATCACGTCGTCTACCTAATAACTAAATGATTCCAGCACAATTTGGAACATACCCATGCTGTCCACAAGGATGTTCCATGGTTATTCTCTAATTTGGATGTCATCGATGAAAGGGATGCATTGATTTTCATGGCAAACCTTCGTAAATTTACTCATGGATGTTTACATTGTGTTTATGTGTTATATTCCAACGCTTAATTGAACGCTTTATTTCTTAACATATGCACAACCTATCCACACAACATATGCATCCACAAAGAAATGTGTATTGGCATAGGGAGTCCATAGCATTTCCATTGTTTGAGGAAAAATAAAAGAGGATGTACCATGAGAACAACACCCTTTCTTAAAATCTTTGTCATATTGATTCTTTTTATGGTGGGAATCCCCATCATCCTTTTATCTCAAAATACTTCGACAACCTATGTTACTAGTAATGATACTTCGCATGAAGCTTCCATTCCTATTGCTACGGTACAGATCGTAGAAGGTAATGGGATAATACACCGGGGGGAACAAGAATTCGCCCTCCAATCCCAAGAACCAATTCATAGCGGGGATCGAATCCAACTAGAATCTAATTCGTATCTAAAAATAGCTACAAATGACAGTTCAATTCAGGCTTTACCCGAAACCGTGTTTACAATATCGAAAACCCAGGAAACTTGGCACCTGACAATTAACTCGGGAGCACTACTTTATTTTCCAAAAAAGCCAATACAGATGGATATTACCTTTAACTCCTTTCACAATCATCATATTGAAAGTCCCTATGGTTGTTTGTATGTGGAATCAACAAAGGTGACGGTATTTTCAGGAACAATTATAGATGATTTAGAAGCGCTTGATAAAAACACAATTACCTATGGAAGCTGCATTACTTATACTACGAAAGAAAACCATATCATTGCTATGCAGCAGCACCTAGCCATTCCTGATCTAATGAATTTATGGGAGACTGTGCAAATGTATTTTAAACCAGATGATCGATGCACCTATCCTTATTTATATGAAATAGGTCAACGTTATGAATTGCAAAAAGAAATAAATTATCTTGATACCTTAATCGAGCATGCTCCCCAATATAGTGCCGGGATAGTACTTGAAAATCTATTAGAAGATGCGCGGTCTAAAAAACACGTAATGCAGCAGACTCTGATAGGGTATGACCAAACTATTAATCAGGGAAACTTACCTGCCTCACAAAACCAATCAGCGCTCATAGGGGATCAATCACGCGTAGTTTCGGCAGGTGAACCGGATTCCGCTGTATCCATGGATTCTACACAGGATGAATCTGATTTATTGGCACTGAATTCCGTTTTATATTTGATTGCGTTTCGTGGCTTGTATCGCACAGAAGATGGAGCCCACTGGGATCGCGTTAACCTTGGGGAAGAAGATTATTGGGCAACTGATATTACGTCCTATCGGGGACAATATTATGCAGGAATTGTAGCTGGCTGGCCACCCCATTGCATCGGATTGGGAATTAGTAAGAATGGAGTGGATTGGGATCTGTTAGATTCATATGATACGAATCTTCCCTCCCCCAATCATTTTCACCACCTTTTTGGTAAGCTATTTATCATCGGGGCAGCTGAAGATTGGTTAAACTTTGGAACGGATTGTCGTGGTGGAGTGGCTTCTACAGAAGATGGACACGTTTTTGTACAGGATATCCATCCCCAAAAATTAGCCAACACCCAGGAAAATATGGATATATACACCCTCCCAAGCCAGGTTGATGATACCAGTTACTTTGATATGGTTAGTCCTGCACGCATTGGTGAGCATACGTATATTCTTTCCGGTAATACACTCTGGACAATGAAAGAGGATTTAACGTGGGAACGTGTGGTTTTTGACAGTACACCCAATTTTTCTACTATCAAGCGTGCTACTTTTTTTGCCACACATATGATCCATTTCAAAGAACAATATTACCTGTTGTACGACCAACATACGCTTTTTATTTCAGAGAATGGAACGCATTTTAAAAAGATTATGGAATTGGACTCTGGGGGATATCCTGCACATTTCAGTCCGCTGATACCTTCCTTTTAAGGGCATGTCCTAATGCTTCGTGTGTTGGTAGTGTCATTCCTTCAAAGTGAGCCACCCGGATAAGTGCGCCGTTTAAGTACTCCCATTCTGTTGGTCGTCCCGCTTGTATATCCTGAAGCATAGACGAATAGTTGTTTTCCGTTGTTCGTGCTGTATCCATGACCTGATCGAATAATATCGCTTCTGAGATATCAATCCCCAGAGCTTTCCCTACCTGAGCTGCTTCTTTTATCAGTGCTTTGATTCGAGGGAATTCGGATGGGGTTTCTAACAGCATACCATTCGGTTTTTCATAGAGTGCCGTCAATGGATTTATCACACTATTAATCACAACTTTGATAAATGCAGGTTCTCTCCAATTGGCGATCTTTTCACATGGAATGGTTGCCTGGGATAGACATGCAACCACCCGATCTAATAATCCCGCTGGAATAGAATTGGAATAGGGAGCCAACTGACTGGTTCCTACTCCATTTAATCGAATTGTGCACGGATCCAGCTGTGTCACACCAAGTTTTACAACACCTAATAATATGGGAATATGGGGCAATATCGCTTGTACTATTCGTCCGGTATCCCACCCATTTTGAAATACTAGGATCGGACAGGAACGGAGCTCTGAATGGATTATTTTTTGGGCAATATCTTCATTTTGATAGGCTTTGGTTGAAAGGATGAGCAGATCTGGAATTGGGGAGCCTTGGTTCAAAGAACCAAGGGGAACGGTACTGGTTACTACCTGTGTATCCGATTGAAGGGTGATTCCATTTCGATTGAGCAGATTCACATACGCGTGGTCTCGGTGAACTGGTATCAACGTCGTTGGTATTCCCGCACGAACGAGGGAGATGGCAAGGTATTTTCCTATCGCACCCGATCCCAGAATACCAATATTCATGGTTGATCCTTTTAAAACAAGACCGTGAAATACATTGGAATGATTTATTACACATGGTGAAACGAATCCCGGCGTTCAAACGATTTTGCGATTGTTAAGGAATCCGCGAATTCTAAATCCCCACCCAGGGGTAATCCCCGAGCCACTTGGGAAATCTTAACTGGAACATGCTGAAGCCGTTGAGCAAGATGCATGGCAGTTACATCCCCGTCTGTATTCGGATTTAAGGCAAGAATGATTTCAGAAATTCCACCACTTTCCACCCGATCAATTAAAGCCTGAATGGTCAGATCATCCAAATCCACTCCATCCAATGGGGATATATGCCCCCCTAATACATGATACTTCCCATGATACGCACCCGATCGTTCAATTTGAATAACATCACGAAAGGTTTCTACCACACAAATCACATGATCGGATCGCTTTGGATCGCGACAAATATCACAAATGTCTTGATCGGTAAGGGCATGGCAAACCGTACAAAACCTCACATCCTCAATCACTGCAACAAGCGATTGCGATAGGGCTTGAACTGCACCGGGATCTAGATTAAGGGTGTGTAACGCCATTCGTTCTGCGCTTTTTCTTCCGATACCCGGATAGCGAGTAAAAGCCTGAATTAACCGTTCCACCGTTGCGGGATATCCATCCATTCCGATTCCCTTTTCAGTTTGTTTTCCTGTTTATAAACCGAATTGACTCAAATCCATACCTGGAATGTTCATTCCCCCTGTGATTTTTGCCATTTCTTCCTTCGCCATTTCGGAAGACTCCTGATATGCTTCGTTAACAGCCGCTACGATTAAGTCTTGAAGCATTTCCAGATCGTCCTCTTTTAATAATTCAGGATCAATTTTAATAGCTTTCATGGTATGATTGCCAGTCATGGTTACAGTAACCATATCGCCTCCGCTAGAAGCTTCTATGGTCATTTCATCCAATTTTTGTTGGACTTCCTCCATTTTTTTTTGCATATCCATGACTTGTTTCATAAGGTGTTTTTGTTTCATATTCGATAGCTCCTATTACTTATCTCCTCAAACAGGATAAACACTCGGTAAAGGTAAGCTGATTGAAGGGAATAGACAACCACTTCTAGTCAAGTTATTTTATCCATGTAACCTTTGCAAGGGAACGCTTAATCGTACGTCGATATTTTGTTTGGTGATACCCAACTCCCAAACCAATAATAACTTCATTTTCATCGGGAATTTGGAACAACTTTCTTAAACGCTTGTCCCTATTTATGGGAAACGGGAGCAATCCGATCGCGATGGCTCCCAAATTAAGACTATGGGCAGCTAACCACGCATAGGTCATATCAATATAACTATCAGGTGTATGTTCGGGTGCTAGTTTATGAGCATGAAATAACAACAATACGGGCGCATCATAAAAGATTTTATTTCTACTATGTGCTTTATACTGTTCTTCCATCATGGGAATAAGCGGAAGAATATGTTCGGTTAATGTTATGAATACAGCGGGGGGGATATTACGCTTTATAAAAAAACGCATGAATGGGTTCTTTAACCAGTTTCCCAATTTGCTATAAAGCTCAAAAAAGATGGGGATACTTTGAGCCAATACTGATCTATCTTTTACAACGGTAACTTCAACTTTATGAGGAGGAAAACTGGGAGGTGCATACGAGATCATAGTAACTAATTGTTCTAAAATTTCATCGGGAACAGGATCACTCTTAAAACTGCGTAGACTACGCCTTGTACGGATTATATTAGTAAATACCTCTGCATTGGGTTTATCGGGTGGAAGAGGGTTAAAATCCCTGGCATAGTCAAGTCCGTTTATGTGCACAGCCTCGTGGGGACAGACCATCATACATTGTCCACATACGATACAAAGCGTTGTTGCGTAGGGGGTAAACTGAGCTTTTTTAGTATCATTAATTTCCAGTAAGGCATTGGGACATACTTCAATACAGGTTTTGCATCCAGTACATGATTCATGATTAACAAAGGAACTTGGTTTGCTCATGTGGTCCTCACATTTGATGCGAATAATATTGCATCTCGTTTGATTTCGGGAATGAAGCTCATCTTCTTTATTGTTCCCAGAAGAAAATAGGGATAACGATACGATGAGTCAAGTATAGGAAGTCGCCTTCCAGTCGCAAAATATTACTACAAAAGCTGATATAGTGAGGATGGAGCAAAATTCCTAACTAGCTAAGGATACTTTTAGGAGCCATTTTCTTACCTTTAAAACGATATAAGGTTCAATCAGTAAGAAAAGATGGCTTCTATTAAAAAATATAACACAATATAATCTTACTTTTAACGGATATTAGTCGTGATTACCTAGTATGAAAAACAATACTATTTAGACTCCAAGCAAGGGCGACTCTACAAATTCAGCATCGCCTGGATTATGGCGTTAATCTTTGCTCAACGGCTACTAAGTATCAAACAGGTAATTAAACAAGCACCTGATCTACTGAATATTCCACATTCCAGGATACTTGAACAAAGTGGGTATAACAAATAAGCCCATGGGTTCGCCCATCAAGAAGCGGATTTCTTTTAATGGTTACTGGAACAACAGCCTTGGTGGAACCAAACCAAGATCTTATTAATTGACTCCATGCCTATATCAATAAAACGTTTGGTGCGAGTGAATTCCAAAGGAAAACTCCGTTGGGCAGATGTGGGGTATTGTGCTTCTCAAAAGGCATATTTCTTTGGCTATACGATCCATGCATTGGTTACTCGAAAAAGCATTGAAGATTTTCCTTTCTATTTATTCTTTCTGTTTAGAGAACCGTGTCTTAGCCCCCTAAATGATTGGACCATTTTGGGTGTTAATTAAACTAACAAA
>CAYPZJ010000007.1:0-30369 GCA_964414635.1 uncultured Spirochaetia bacterium | reverse complement strand
GGGTACTCGTATTGGTTCCATTATCCCCCAAATTATAACTATATACTAAATCCTGGCTTTGTTGGCTTCCTCCTGGATCCAACCCAACACCACCAAAAACAAAAATACGTCCTTCTGAAAATGTTTCGGTTGTACTTCCTGCTAACTCCGGACCGGTGTATTCACTTCCCGCCTCAAAATAATCATAATATAGATTTGATTTCCCATCTTCAGTAATGGTTTGTTCTATATAAATTCCATCGATATATTCTGCCTTCAACTGACGTAATGCTTTGGGGAGTGCGGTTTCAGATGTATCATCCCAACCACCAAAATTTCGGTCAAATGCACCAAAATAATCCAATCCCAAACTTGTAGCACAATTAAGTCCCCCCAACGTGTATAATCGCATCCCATCTGATGTAAATCCCATCCAAGCACGTCCTACCTCGTCTAGATCTTTATTCGCAGGAATCCAACTTCCCGAAGACAAATTGCTGGAAAAATATTCCATATCATCCAGGCATTCCCCATTCCTATCTTCTCCCCCTGCTACGTAGATGCGGCTGTTATATACTGCAATCCCATGCCCTTTACGTCCTGTATTAAGTTGAGGATGTATCTTTGTAAAACAACTGGGGGTACTCCAAGGTCCTTCCAGATCCTTCCTATTATACATCCGTACACGAAAACAATAGCTTTCAAAATCCAAACGATTGGTAATCACCGTAGCGCCTGTTTCATCCGTTTCTTCCTGTTGAAGGGTAAACGTCGTTCGTTCGTCTGTTGTTTTTTCTGTAAACAATGGGACTGCGGTTTCAAACAATGCCGCAGGATCATCGTTTGTAGATGTACGCGTATCTCGAATAAATTGTACTTCATAATAGGAGGCAAAATCACACGATTCCCATCCAACTGAAGGTGGATTAGGTACCTGGGCATCGTTTTCCGGATAGGAAATGATTGGAGTATATTTATATCCCAATGCATGACCCGTTGAATCCTCTGGATTTTCCCGTAGAAAGGTGTCACTCGGCAAAGGAGTACACGTGGTTAGTGTGGCACTGGTTACAAAAAGGGAAATGAATAAAGGAATCAGTACAAAGATAAAGGAACCAAACGTTAGTATTGTTTTTGCAGTAAGTCTCATAAATCCTCCTTCCACTTCTTAGAAGCGGAATGTATAACTCAACCCCCCAGACCATCCTCCCCAAACGGGATCCGGACCAAAGGCGATGTTTAAATTATGACAATCAACCACTTCCCAATCATCCATTTCGGGCATGGATACAACCCAATATGCACCAAAAACAGCAAGCAGCAACGCACCTCCAAACCCTCCATATGAAATATATAGCTTCTTGTTATGCTCTGCAATACTATCTTGAGATTCTTTATAATATTGTTGCATTAATGTTTGATCCCGCTCGATAAGATACCTATCAAACGATCGTTCCGCTGCATCTTTCGCTTGCATGGCACCACTAATCATAATTCCTGAAAATGCGATGGAACCCGCTGCCAAAACCCCACTAATAATTACGAACATGCGGTTCAGTGCCCGTTTTCCTTCCAGTCGGTCCGTACAATCGGCAATCACTTCTTCTTTCGGTTTTAGGGGGGGATTGAAGAAAAAGGTTTCTCGGGAAGGAATGGTAATCTTCGCTTTAAAATCTTGGAATTGCTCCGATCGAACCAACACCCGCCATTCATCTGCAATCAGATTAACTTCGGTATTCCCCATAATCCGTAATCGTCGATCCCCATTTAATAGGAATATTTGTGCGTCAGGTGGTACTCCTCTGATTTTTAATAACCCCGTTTCTAACAGCGGCTCAATCACCGTTTTCTTTTCACTGGTTAATTCCACTTCAATTTCAAGTGTTTCATACCAGTTTTTGACGATTTTTATTTTATAAAACCCATACTTCTTCCCCTCTAAATCAATCGGGGTTTTTCCCACATATTGATTATTCAAATACACAATAGCATCACGAGGAACCGAATCGATCGCAAGCGTTCCCTTCGGTGTGATCATCCGAAGCCCAACAATATACCGTGTCGATGAATTCAAATCCAATACACGTTTCACATCGGCATAACCTCGTACCACTCGAATTTTATACCGTCCCAGGGGAACACGAGGATTATAATACGGAGTCATCCCAACAAATTCTTCATTTATATAAACCTTTGCATTTAATCCTGCATCTCCCAATTCCCGCAACGCACGAATTTGGAGTTTTGCATATTTCTGCTCTTCCGTTCGCATCCAATCTGGAAAAAACTGGGTTTCGGTAAGCGCTTGTTCCAACCGCTGTTGAATCACACCGGCATCCAAGCTCTCAATCGTGATGGAAACACTTCCAACCAATGCGATATCACCCCGGCGAAGATCATACATCTCCACTTTAACAGTATACACACCTCGTTCGAGTTCAATATCGCCATCAATAACCATGTTCGCATTCACTTTATCAGCGAATAATTGAATGCAATCTCGCTCCTCACATGCTCCACTGTCCATGATCTCCCTCATTTCCAAACCCGCCTGTTCTACCTTCGCACCCATAACTAAATCAACATACCGCGTATCTTGAACAATCGCTTCGACCATCTGGGTGATCATTCGAACTTCTTCCGGACTATCAAACAAAAATACATTCCCATACTGAATCTTTTTGATCCCATTAAATCGCTTCACCGCCATGATAAAGGGAATGTCTTCATCCAGTTGTTTGATTTCCAGCTCTTCTGAACTCAGTGGTTCATAGTATCCAACCGGAGTTCCTTCAGGAAGCGGATGAATATCCCAGGATGCAATCATCTCGGTTTCTTCATCCGAATTCCCTTCTGTGTCGGGATCTGGTGAATTCTGTGTAAACCCGAAGCTGGCTATACAAAGTAGATACATGAGAAAGAGTGCTCTAACCATACCTTTTCCTTAATAATTCCAATGTTGCCTTTCTTGCCTTACCCATCAAATAAATAAAAAGTCAAAAAAGCCATGGCACTTCTAATAGTACCACAATCCCCATAAAAATCAATCGGAATTTACCCTCCCTGCCATATGCACCTGATTTTCTAATGGGTACTGGGTTTTAGGCTATCCCTAGTATCGTAATTTTGAACCGCTTATTAAAGGGGTTATTTGATGTTATATCATTCGCTAACCAATATTTTTAGGAGGGTAGCGTTGTTTTTTTATTGGGTTTACACTCGCACCTGTTCTTAAACTTAATATAATAAAATTTACCCCTATGGAAAGCATGATTCATGGTTTTTTATGAAGGAAGAGAATTCCAGGTGTTTTTTGTATTTTTTATGGTTTTCGCGTGCTAGATTTCAAACCTGATTGTATGTAATCCCGCATACCGTTTCCAGGCTTCTAATACCAGCATACATCAAATCGCTTGTAAAGGAAATCCCATCCCTTTTTGTGGAGCCTATCTTGACTTACAGCCGCAGTCTTACTATACTCCGGGTTGATGAAAAAGAAATTTCATATCCTTATTGTTGATGACGATGACGGAATTCTTCTTTTACTCAAAGCTTATTTAGAAGCCCGGGAATACATCGTAGACACCTGTTTATCCGGAGAGGAAGCTATTCAGAAAGTAAAGAAGCAAGATTATGATATTATCTTGTTGGATATTCTGTTACCTAATGAAGATGGGTTTATTGTACTTCGTTCAATCAAGAAAATCAAAGCTTATAAATATATACCAATAATTATGTTTACCGCATCCGAACGGAAAGATCATCGGGTATCCTGTTTTGAAAATGGAGCGGATGATTTTATCCCCAAACCCCTTGATTTTATTGAATTGGAAATACGTATTAAATCCTTACTCCGGATTAAAACCCAACATGACAAATTAGATCCAAAACATACCCAACTCAAACAAGCAAACTATGATACCTTTTACATGCTCGCCTTATCCTGTGAAGCACGAGATCGAGATACGGGAGCCCATATTCGTCGAATTGAACATATTTGTACCGCGTTTGCCCAGGAACTGGGGTTATCCGACCGCAAAATTGAGGATATCGCTTATGCATCCATGCTTCACGATATTGGAAAAGTAAAAATTCCCGATAATATCTTAAAGAAACCCGGACAGCTTTCCCCCGATGAATGGACGATTATGAAAAAACATACGCTATTTGGGTTTGAACTCCTCGAAAAGAAAAAGATATTTCAAACTGCCCGACACATTACCCGATTTCACCACGAACGATGGGATGGCACCGGTTATCCGGATGGATTAGTCGAGGATCAAATTCCCCTTGCCGCGCGGATCTGCGCTGTAGCTGATGTTTACGACGCATTAACTCACAAACGAGTATATAAAGAAGCCTGGTTGGAAGAAGAAGCGTTTGAGGATATGCGTAACAAATTTGGGAATCATTTCGATCCCCAACTCAAACCGATTTTTGAAAAATTGTACTATAATAGAATTCTCCATCGATTTGCCAAACAATTCCGGGATCAGGAAAAATACGAGTAGTTTTTCCCCTTGGGGTTATTCATGATTTATACCCGAGAATCGTTGCCGGCTTCCATCCAACATTTGTTAGCAAAACGTGCTTATACAAGGGCTTCCTTTGAATTACTACGGTTATACCGAGAACATCCATCGGAATCATTAGCTACCATCCTCACGGATACCGCTTATATGGCTATTTGGGCATGTTATGTCGCAGGAATGTATGATTGGATGCGGTTGTTTGCACGCACCGTGGTGGATTTAGGTACATCATCCTTGCCGCTTCTTACCCTCGCCAAGGCGTACAATGGGTTAGCCATTGCGTGTCATCATTTGGGTGAAACCGATTTACAATACAATTACCAAGCACGCGACCTATTTGAGCAAGCATGGAACCAAACAAAAACCCGCAACGAGCGTAAAAAGATTGCTGAATCCAAAGTTAAAAATGATTTTGGGATTGTCATTCGATTGGGGTTTCAAGGTAAAAAGCACGATGCTATCGCTTTGATTCAATCGGTTTTAGCATTTTGTTTAGAACAGGAATTGCCGTTAGAAACAGGTCAAGCATATAAAATATATGGGGAATTGCTTTTTTATTTTCAAGACTACGAAGATGCTTTTCAGCAGTTTGGTCATGCCATCCATGTTTTTCAATCACGAAAAACCAAACCTTTCCGTAATCAACTGGGATCAACCTTATTACTTATGGCGGAAGATTCCCTCAAACGCAGTACCATCGATGAAGCCCGTTTCTATCTTGATAAAGCCCTTCCATACCTGGATTCATCTCGAAACTACTTAGCACCGTATCTCACTGCTCGAATACTCGAAGAAGAAGCACAACCCGATAGAGAGGATGCAATCCGATCGTACTTGGACCAAGCTCGGGATCTATTAGAAAAAGAACGATGGGCAATTCGTTCCGAAACTGCTCTGAGTGGATTTTTATCACGAAATCAACGAGAGGATGTTTATTTACGATCGATCGCTTATCACCTCAATGCTAACAATGCCGAGCAAGCCTTAATAATATTGGAACAATTTCGTGGGAAAATTTTTATGGATCGTTTTACCCAACAGGAATGGAAAGATTTAGGGGGTATCCCTGTTGAATTACAGCATCGACGAATTCAGCTTTTAGAAGCCTATCAAAAAGAATATAGCAAAACAACACAGCGGGAAGATCATCTCCAAACCCTTACAGAAGAAATTTACCGAATTGAAGAAGAAATTACCGCAGTTAAACCCGTATACGAATGGTTTACTCCACAGGAAATCACGATCCAATCGTTTCAACAGCTCTTGCGATCCGATCAGTGTGTAATTGTATTTTTCTATTATCAACATCGACTTACTCTGTTTATCTTGACAAAAACCACACTTCAAACAATCACCCGGAATGTCTCTTCAGAATTTTTACAGACGCATGCAGATGCCTATAAACAATCAATTCATATCGTTCCACCCACGCTTAAAACCGCACAGATCAGTACCTTTCATCGTTCTGCATTGGATCGGGAGTTAATTCAACCTATGCTTCCTTACCTTGCCCAATCCACTCAAATTCTGCTTGTTCCCTTTGGAGCATTACATCATATCCCCTTGCATAGTTGGATCGCCGATGAACAGGAGTCTTCAACACATATTAAGAGCATAACCTATCTACCAACACTTCGATCCTTACCATATATGATTTTCCATCCCCCTTCATCCTTTAAAATTGGTTTATTCACAGATCCACGTACGAACCTTCCTGCTTCAAAAGAAGAGGGGCGTCGTATTGCGGCTATGAATGTTCCGCACCGGTCTTTTTATGGAAATAAAGCTACCCGTTCCCAACTACTGGAGTTGTTGCAAAATTATCCCCTCGTGCATTACTCAGGTCATATACATACGAATTTAGAAAAACCCTTGTTCTCCTATTTGGAATGCGCTCCTACTCAATCCGAACAAATGGAACTTGCCGACGATCGTCTTTATTTAAAAGAAATTTATCAGCTCCGTTCAGATTGTTTTCGATTTATTAGTCTAGGTGGATGCTCCAGTGGGATTTCCAAAGGCTACAGAGGGGAAGAATGGGTGGGATTTCTCCGTGGCTTTTTTTATGCGGGTGGTCAAGGCGCACTTGTATCCTATTGGGATATCGAGGATGAATCGGCAGCATTGTTTTATACCCAGTTTTACCGCCAAATCATTCAGGGAAAAAAACCGTTGGAAGAAGCCTACTGGAGTGCATACCAAATGCTACACTCTACCTATTCACACCCATATTATTATGAGCCATATGCTTTATATTTAGGGTATACGGCACCATCTGAAGTCAATCCAATGCCTGGAGAAAAATAATGAATCAAGCAGTTTGCCTGATTGGAATGCGCGGTACAGGTAAAACGACTTTAGGAAAAAGCGTAGCAGATAAATTGGGCATCCCTTTTTATGATTTAGATCACCAAATAGAAATGCACCTGGGAGAATCCATTCGATCGTTTTTTGAACGCGAAGGGGAAGCTGCATTTCGAGCACTCGAACATCACCAGCTGATGACGTTCCTTCCCCTTTCCTCCATGCATATAATAAGTGTTGGAGGTGGAATTATCGAAACACCGGTTTGTCGGGATCTGCTTCGTCAACATTGGTATTGTATTCATTTAACCTGCGATGAAACGGTTCTATTCACCCGTTTGAATACATCAACCCGTCCTCGTCTAACTTCCCAAAGCCTTCGGGATGAAATCCACACCATTCTCAAGCGCCGAACACCCAAATACCAAACATTGGCAAATTGGACGTTGAATACCTCGTATGAATCCATTGCGGATCTAACCGATCGAGTGGTAAGCCATCTTTATCAAATAAACATCGTTTCTATCTAATCTTTTTTTGTTGTTTAATAATTCGGTATTTATTGGGTTGGTGATTTGGTGCAATAAATATGTCCTTGAAGGAAATAGCCATCGTTGGGTTTCAAATACCGAGCTTGTTCCACGTGAAACACTCGATAAGCATGGGTTTTTAGCATATTAAAAAGACCTGCTTCATCAACAGGGGCATGAACTTCAATAAAAAGGGCGGGTTGTTTCTTTTTTAGCAATCCCTCCATCCCTTCCAATACCTCTTTCTCAAATCCTTCCACATCAATTTTGATAAAATCAGGCAGAGGTAAATTCATTTCATCAGCATAATCGTCCAAGCGCCACGCTCGGATTTCCACATATTTAATCCGACCGGTGATTTTATTCTGACGATAAGGTTTTGATAATGTCCCCATTGCAAGCTGATTAGGGGATACCATCATTAAGGTGGTATCATTTACGTTTCCCAGTGCGACAGGATGCAATTCAACCTGGTTTAAACGATTTCGTTCCATTGTTTTTCGGAATAGCTGGCAGAGCATTGGATTGGGTTCAAACGTAATCACGGTTCCATTCGGTTTTACGCGTTGTGCAAAAAAAAGAGAAAAGATCCCCAGAAATCCACCTACATCATAAACCGTTGCGTTTGATAATTCAAGGGTTTTTAAAAATGAGTCTTCGGGCTCACTTTGCTTAAACATATTTGTATATGGAATGGCTCCCGTAACCCGCATATCCTGTGCAATACCATGGGGCATGCGAACGGTAATGTTTTGGGTAAGGGGTAAAAATAATCGTCGAATGGCTTTTTCAAGCAGTTTAAGCATAAATATTAATCTCGAATAAGCAATACAAAAAGGGTTACTGGTTTACGCACAATCTCTAAAAGAAAGGTTTTTACATCAGCGTGCGCTTCCATAACCTCTTGAAAATGAGATGCACTTAAAATTTCCACTGCTTCCCGCCCCATATCCACACTAATAATAACATCCCCTACCTGCACCATGCTTTGCGATGCTGGGGAATGGGGATGAATACGGAACACTACGGCGCCACAATCAGGATACCCGTCCCGTTCAGCTGGTTCAATGGTTTCTATATCCCGTAATTCCAAACCCAATGGTGCGGTATCGTCTTCGGAATAGCTACTTGAGGGTGGATAGGATCCTTCCATCAAGTAACCTGGGTTTAAGCGATTATCGGTAGATGAAAGCCGGATCAATAGCGTTTGTCGGGTTCCATCACGTAGGATTTCCAACCGGATTTGCTCCTGTTCATTATACCGAGCAATCACGCGTTGAAGCTCACTAGGATTTGCTATTGGTGTTCCATTCACTGAAAGAATAACATCACGGGGTTTAAGCCCAAAATAAGCAGCTGGACTTTGTTCCAATATCTCGGTTACAAGAACCCCCTGATTTTGTTCCAATCCAAAGTGTCTCGTCATGGTTTCATCCATGCTACGAACGACCACCCCTAGATACCCCCGGCGTACCGATCCCTGTTGTAAGATTTGACGCAAAATATCCTTACATACATTAATGGGAATAGCAAATCCAATTCCCACCGATGCATTGGACATGGAGTTGGAATAAATCATCGAATTCACTCCAATCACCTGCCCTTCCAGATTGATGAGTGGACCACCACTGCTTCCAAAATTGATGGATGCATCCACTTGGATATAATTTCGATACGCTGCATCATTTTCGATGTCATCGCGACCTAACGACGATACAATCCCCAGTGCCATGGATCCGTTTAACCCATAGGGGTTACCAATCGCTATTACCCAATCACCCATAGAAACATCCCGTGAATCCCCTAATGGTACGACAGGCAGAGAATGATCGGGTTCAATTTTAAGCAATGCTAAATCGGTTTTTTCATCGTATCCAATCACCGTTGCATAATACTCTTGATGGGGTGCTTGATTATCCATTAAATCCACGGCGATTCGTTGGGCATGGCGAATCACATGATAATTCGTGACAATATATCCATCGGAGCTGATAATAAATCCAGATCCACTTGAGTTCTGTTCATAGGTGCGGGGATATAAATTAGGTTGATCCGAACGAGCTCGTTCCGATCGAACACTCACGGTGGCAGGTAGGATAGATCGTCCTATTGCACGGAGTACTTCCTGAAATGCATGAGCGGATGTGTAGGAATCATCCGTAAATTGAATAGCATCGTTGGGTTGGGTGGAATTCAGTTTTTCAAGTAGGGAATCGGGGGCAATTCCATATAGGGCAACACTATACAATAACCCAATAAATACTACTATCCATCCAATCCGCATCGAAACGCTCGTTGTTAATTTACGTGGCTCATGCCTTCGTAAATTCCCTTTTCGTTGAGTTCTACTAAATGTGCTTTAGGACCGGTAAGTTTTTTCTTTAACACCGAAACGACATCTTCGGGTTTACAAATGCCGGTTGCTTTTATATAAGCGCCCAACATGACCATATTCGCTATTTTCAGATTGCCGAGTTTATCTGCAATCTCATTCACCGGGACATAATGAGCGCGAATATCCGAACGTTTGGATTTTTTATCGATCAAGGAACTATTCACTAACAATAGCCCATCTGGTAATATCGTTGATTCGAATTTTTCCATGGAAGGCAGGTTCATTGCTACCGTTGTGGTTGATTCGTAAATAACAGGTGATCCAATCGGTTTATCAGAAACGACTACGGCACAGTTTGCTGTTCCTCCACGCATTTCTGGACCATACGATGGTAGCCAGGACACCTCCAATCCAATATCTAGCACGCTCTGAGCAAGGATTTGCCCCATGAGCATCACACCCTGACCCCCAAATCCTGCAAAAATGGCTTTTTCTAACATCTCATTTCCTCCTCATATTTCTGCATTCAAACCCTAGGCAGATTGTTCCTGTTTTGCTGCCTCTTGTTCACAATCTTTAACAACTCCCAGTGGGAAGTAGGGTACCATGTTTTCTTCCGCCCATTTTAAGGATTCCACCGGAGACATTCCCCAATTGGTTGGACAGGTCGATAACACTTCAACCAGGGTAAATCCCTTTTTGGCGATTTGATATTCAAACGCTTTTTTAATAGCCCGTTTAGCTTTTACCACATGCTTATTACTCAATACCGCCACACGTTCGACGTAAGCGGCTCCCCCATGGGTGGCAATCATTTCAGAAACCTTGATCGGTAAACCATAATGGTCGGCATCTCGTCCGTACGGCGCTGTGGTTGCTTTCTGACCGATAAGCGTTGTAGGTGCCATTTGTCCACCTGTCATTCCATAAATTGCATTATTAATAAAAATCGTTGTGAATTTTTCACCGCGCATGGCTGCGTGGTTGATTTCAGCTGCTCCAATGGATGCCAAATCTCCATCTCCCTGATAGGTAAAAACGACATTATCCTTTAACGTTCGCTTGATCCCGGTTGCAACAGCCGGTGCTCGTCCATGAGCTGCCTGGTGCATATCACAATTGAAAAATTTATAAGCAAGCACCGAACACCCCACCGGAGCAATCCCGATGGCTATATCGAGTACGCCCAATTCCACCAACGATTCGGCAATGAGCTTATGTACAATTCCATGGGTGCACCCAGGACAATAGCTCAACGGTATATTGGTCAACCCTTCTGATTTTTCATACATTACTTTCATATCAATACTCCCTTCTATGGTTTTAGCTGGTAAAATAGCAGCAGTTTTATCCTTATTTTCCCAGCAGTTCTTTAATTCGAGCTTTGATTTCTCCAGGTTCTGGAATCATTCCACCCGTTCGACCGGCAAAATATACCGGTTGGGCATCTCCAACAGCCAATTTTACATCATCAACCATTTGTCCTTTACTCATCTCGACACTGAGATACCCTTTTAAATTTTTTCCGGTGCGGTATTTACGAATGGTGTCAAACGGGAAGGGCCACAAAGTTATGGGTCGAATTAATCCAATGTGAATTCCTTCCTGGAGTAGTTCATCACGCACGGATTTAACAATACGGGCTGTGGTACCATAGGCGACACAGATGAGTTCCGGATCGTCATCGCACCCCGTTACTTCTACCTTAATCTCGTCTTTTTGGATCTTTTCGTATTTCTCAAAAATTTTGTTTACGTGGGCTTCGAGTTCCTGGGCTTGTAAATATAGGGAATTTATGATATTGCGCTTATTCCCGGGATTATTCTTCGTTCCTTTTGCTGCCCAATCTTTTTGGGGCAAATTTCGTTGTTTCGGAGTTCGAAATTCCACCGGTTCCATCATTTGACCGATCATCCCATCGCCCACGACCATAACCGGGTTCCGATATTGATCCGCAATATCAAACGCTTCTATCACAAGATCCACCGCTTCTTGTACTGAAGATGGAGCTAAAACAACCAGATGGAGATCCCCATGTCCGGGGGCTTTGGTTGCCATATTATAATCCGCTTGGGAAGGTTGAATGGTACCTAAGCCGGGTCCTCCACGCACCATATTTACAATGACACACGGAAGCTCCGCTCCCACTAGATAGGAGATTCCTTCCGTTTTCAACTGAACACCGGGACTTGAAGACGATGTCATACAGCGTGCTCCGGAGCCGGCGGCTCCATAAATCATATTGATCGATGCAATTTCTGATTCTCCTTGCAGGTAGCATCCATCATGTTTGGGTAATTCCCGCGACATATATTCTGGGATTTCGTTCTGGGGGGTAATCGGATAACCGAAAAAATAACGACATCCTGCTTTGATTGCAGCTTCCCCCACTGCTTCATTCCCTTTCATTAAAATTTTCCCCATGGGTATCCTCCTCGTTGTTGGGCATCCTTTATCCTTGAATTAAGGTTCGTTAAACTTTTTTAACTGTAATCACCGAATCCGGACACATCCGTGCACATGCCTGGCATGCGGTGCATTTATCCATATCAATGATGGTAGCAGGATGATACCCTTTTGCATTGAGCTTCTCGGAAAGCACGATGATTTCTTGGGGACATGCTACAATACAGAGTTCACATCCTTTACATGCATCTTCATCAAAGGTGGTTAAGGGTTTTAGTTTGGTTTGTTGTGCGGACATAACAATTGCTCCTTCGCTTTGAAAGCATAATACATAATAGTTGGCAAACAAAATGATAGGGCGGGATGTCCCTATAACCAAGTGGGGCGGACGTATAGATCAATTGGAAAATGGGTTCCAGCTAGTGAGTCTGCTCCCTCTTCTAAAAAGGTTTGTATACCACTTGTGTAGCGCACGGGGATTCCGGTTCGCTCAGCTACTTCAAGAATCAGCTGATTTCCCCGTTGTAAATCTTCCAGTGTGGTTTCCCTAATCATATGGGTATTATTGACCAATTTGGTTACTGGTAACCGTGCTGCGGCACTAATGGATTCGATATAGTGTTCTACTTGATCAGCGGATTGGGTGTAGGAACGATTGGCATTCACGACTAAAAACAAATCGACTGCTTCTTTGGATAAAAACCGATGGTAGCTTCCTACGATTTTTGCCCCTGCAGCATCGCCTCCGACGTCCAGCACTACATGCTGACCGGGTTGAACAAACATCCCTTGGATTTCCTGTGGTTGTGCGGGAACATCAACGGAGGTTAAACCCATCGATTGGGCTACCACACGAATACCCAATGCTTCCAAGGTTGCTCGTTGTTCCCGAGTTGTGAAATATGGATTTACCGTATCGATATCACCAAGAACGACGGGTTGATCGGTTACTTTGTGAAGCTGAAGTGCATAGTTTATTGAGAATTCGGTTTTCCCACTTCCGTAGTGACCTGTAATAATCCGTATCCTTGAATCCTTAAGCAGTTCATCCATACTAAGCTCACTATTTTAATATTACAAATTTTTCCAAGAAAAGCAAGAGTTTTCAAGATAAATCCTCTATTCGCCTTTCTTGGGCATTTTTTGAGTTTTTGTGCGTCTTTATTATTTTCCAAAGATGAATGACGAAACCTTACGAAAAAATGCCAGCCTCGGTGATCTGATAGATGTTCAAAGTTCTGCTGATGAACGGGATATTGAAATCAATAAAGTAGGGATCAAAGATATAAAATATCCGATCAGTATTTACGGTAGGGATAACACGCTGCAACATACGGTAGCTGATGTGAATGCTTATGTTTCGCTTCCGAAAGAATTCAAAGGCACCCATATGAGCCGGTTTATTGAAGTGCTCAATTCCTTTCAAGATGGGATTAATGTGAAGCGCATGCATGACCTGCTTTCAAAAATCCAGGAACGATTAGAAAGCTCGGATGCGTATGTACAGATGAGATTTCCTTTCTTTATGGAAAAAACTGCTCCCGTTTCCGGTGCTCAAAGTCGTTTGGAATACACCGTGAGCTTCAACGGATCAAAAGTCAGAGATGACTACGACCTGATTCTTGGGATGGAAATACCCGTTACAACCTTATGTCCTTGTTCAAAAGCTATCAGTGAATTTGGTGCCCATAATCAACGCTCCCTAGTCAAACTCCAAGTACGTATTTGCAAGCGAATTTGGATTGAGGATCTCATCGAACTCGTTGAAAAATCTGCCAGCTGCGAAATTTATCCGCTTCTCAAACGAGAAGATGAAAAATATGTTACCGAGAAGATGTATCTTAACCCATTGTTTGTTGAAGATTTGGTCCGCAATATTACTGCGAAACTTATGAAGGTGGAGGGAATACTTTGGTTTATGGTGGAAAGCGAAAATTTTGAAAGCATCCATAATCACAGTGCATATGCTTGTATTGAAAAAGATTTACGCACCCCATAAACCATTTCCTGCATGTTATTAAGCCTTCTTAAAAACGCCAAGCAAAAAGGGGTGTCATAATTCCTTTGGACAAAGTAACTTCTCTTAGTGCCGATGTGTGGAGTAAGGCAATCGTCTGATTGGAAAGTGTTGGAGATACAATATAATTTTCAGGTAGCTGTAATTTGGCATTGAGGCGTTTGTTATACCGTATCGTCGCAAACATCCCATCTACAGCAGAGCCCGCATGAATGACTACTGCAATAATCATTGCCACCCAAAACGCAGGAGGACGTCCAACATCTCCATACTCATCTTCTACTACATTGCTAATGATAGCTATACCCCACGCAATAGCAGCCGAACTTAACCAGATTCCTCCAGGTAAATAATCTTCGGAATAGACCAAATGAGTGATTCCTGGGATAAACAGATTAAAGAAAAAACCCACGGCACCATTCTTTTCATAGAGGTGATAATAAGCTAAGCGATCTTCAATACTGGAAGTTTCGGGATCGGGCGCATCGAGTAGGGGTTTTGCGATGAGGGGAGTACTCAAAAATACTAAGATCAATATTCCAAGTAACCATTTAAACCCACTCATTCACACCTCCTTCATCTGCTTTGTTTTTACTGTTCCACTGAATAAACCATGTAACGCGTTTTTGTTGTGTATACAATCGTACCTTGCTACCAGATTAAAGAGATATCTGTAGATAAAGTAAGGGGTTCAATATCTGGATCATCCGGTTCAATTTTTAGTCGAGCGGTGTAGGTACCAGGAGCCGCCCAAGTATCATTTTCAGTCTGACCATCCCACCAATCATCCCCGTATGCAATTCCATCTCGGGAATCCCCTAATCGTTGTTCATGATCCAACACGGTTTTTATCAGCTCCCCTGTCAGACTATATACTTGAAGGGAAACGCGTGCATCAAAATACAAGGCAAATCGAAATTTGATTGGTCCAACGTATGGATTAAATGGATTGGGTTGTCCATAAAATGTATTTAGACTGGGCATCACCGTTGCCCGTCGTCGTAACTCGTATTGATATAACGTAGTACCAGTACCCAAATTAAATACCATAACCAGCCGACTCAAATTGCTTACTGACGTATTCCCTAATAGGATATATTCATCGGAAATAGGGTTAGGAATGGTATGGAAAAATCGATTTGCAAAACACGGAGAGTCATAATAGAAGTCAATAGAATTAACTAATCCATCGTAGGATAACCGAATGGAATGAAAGTAATAGAAATTGATATCCAGTTCGACCGGCATGGTTACTACATTCCCGGGTCCGATTGGGGGTGTTCCAGGAGTATAAGCGATTAAATCCGAAATACACCCCGCGCCGGTGGTGTCCAGATAATCGGCTGTTGTAAAGTCCTCTACGATAATATTCCCACTGAACAAAGAAGGATCTTCAGAATAGGGAGTCGGTTCCGGAGCAGTATTACACTGAACAAATCCCATGCCACAACTCATCCACACCAAGAGGATGATGACGGTAGGGACGATAGTGGTATAATGGGCTTGTTGATGCTGATTATTCATAGGTTCCTATATCGGTGTTTATCCACCTATATTCTTCTGATTGTTATCGGATCCTAAATGGAACACCGGTGGTGCTTCTCTTAAAAAGTACAGCGAAAAGAAGAAAAATCAATGGTTTTAGAAAAAATGATCAAATGCATGGGTATGTAGGTCTGACAAAACCGAATCTCCTGTTATGGGAACTATTTTACTTGCTTGATTTTTTTTTCAATATAGCACATGCTAATTCCAATCTCGAATAGTTAGGTTACTCTCTTTTAGCTTCCTCGTACCCTATCGAATTTTTCAGGGTTTTTGTATTCCAATCTTAATTTGAAATTTTTTTCGTCTGCGAACTCCTACTCGATAGGGGATCGCGCTATTTCTGTTTGCTACCAATTCTTATACCCGAAAGCGGTTCTGATTGCCAGGATTCCATTGTTCTGCAAAAAAAAATAGATTTTCAGCTTGACTGATTAGCATCGGGCATTAGGTGCGCTTTTCCGTTGGGTGAATATAAAAAGATCCCTTTTCAATAGTCGGATTCAAAAGAAGACGGAACGGAAAAGTTTTGTTATAAATTTAGACGTTGCCAAATTGAACCTCGAGGGAACTAACTCCGAGTAGGGTTCAGCACTTTATTTAGCATGGTGCATCCGCTGAAATAAAGTGACGCTTAATAAGCGAATCTTACTTATGAATCCAGGAAGAAGCAAACACATGTTGGAAGATACATGGGCACTTTTTTTATCCCATATTGAAACCGCTTCCCCTTTCGAATATGCGATGTGGTTTAAACATCATCGGATTTATTTTAAGGAGAATCAGCAGGTGGAACTGGTTGTGCCCTCGCACTATATCCAAGAACGAATCGAAGCCCGGTATATAACCGCCATTATTCAGTTCTTCCAAGAAAAATGTAACCAGACCATTTCCCTCCATATTTCTGTAGATTCTTCGTTACAACCTCCTTCCAACCGATCGGAACAAGAAGAAGCCTATGCACTTGCTCGGAAAGTTCCGAAATTTAGCCCCGAACCCACCCATGTGTATCCCTTACAGGGTGTTCTGCCCGAATTAACAAGGGAACGATACATAGAAGGGGAATGTAACGATATGGCAAGCTTGGCAGCACAGAAAGTTGCTTTTCAACCAGGTGAAATCCTAAATCCCCTCTATATCTATAGTGATGCAGGATTAGGGAAAACCCATCTGCTCCAGGCTATCGCACATACCATCTATAATCAGAACCCCACATTACGAATTGTCTATGTAACGAGTGAGCAATTCATGCGGGATTTTACGCAGGCTCTATTAAATAGAACCAAAGCCAAATTCGATCGCCATTATCGGGGTGCGGATGTATTATTGGTGGATGATATCCAACTGATGGAGCCATGGAAACGAACCCAGGATGAACTTACCCATATTTACAACGAGTTTATCATTTACAAAAAACAAATGGTCTTTGCGGGAGATCGTCCTCCTGCAGCGTTACATCTTTCCCATTCACAATTAGCGAGTCGCCTGAACTCCGGATTGGTTGTTGAATTGCATCCTCCCAATCGAAGCGTTCGACAAGCGTTGCTCCGTCGTATGTTTTCTGATAGAAATATATCCCTTCCCACGCGTATTGAAACCTTTTTATTAGATACCTTCACCCAAAATTACCGGGATATCCAAGCTGCTGCGACCAAACTTATTTTTACCCATGAGTTGCATGGGCACCTTCGATTTTCTGAAGATGATATTCATTTGATTGTAAAGGATTTATTGTATAAGCCCCAAGTAACAACGTATCATACGGTAGAATTTATACAGGAAGAAGTCGCTCAGTATTTTCATCTCGCCGTTTCCATCCTCAAAGGAAAAAAGCGTTCCGCTTCCATTGTAAAACCACGGCAGATTGCGATGTATCTTACACGTAAGTATACCGATCTCTCCACGAAAGAAATCGGACGTGCTTATGGAGGACGAGATCATTCGACGGTTTTATCGGCTGTACGCAAAATCGAAATGGAATTAAAGCAATCTCCCCAACTGGAACATATCATTCGAGAATTGAGAAATAGACTCACCCTTGGTGGTTTGTAATCAACCTATTCAAATATACTGCCTCAGGCTTACGTTGTTTAAATCCTTTCGAAGGAGATCTCCCTTGTTTTCTATAGGATTAGGTACTATACTCTTTAGTGATAGGGCTGATTCTGATTCACCATAGCATTGATTCATGTTCCTTTCTGTGGTGTATGCATGATACCGTTATGGTTCGGGATCCCCATATATAATATGAAACAAGGAGAGTTCCATGACTACCCAAGAAAAAATAGATCGTTTTCTTAAATCCCCAGCGTTTGGCGTGGTAGGTGCTTCTACCAATCCTGCAAAGTACGGCAATAAAGTGGTGAAAGCCTATAAACAAAATAATCTGGACGCTATTCCAGTAAATCCTAAAGCCGATGAGATCGAAGGGCTTCGCTGTGTTTCCCAAGTTTCTGATTTACCAAACGACGTAGCAAGCATTTCCATTATTACACCTCCTTCCGTAACGGAACAAGTGATTGAACAAGCAATCGAAAAAGGAATTCAACATGTTTGGATGCAACCTGGTGCAGAAAGCCCCAAAGCCGTAGAACGGGCTGAAAATGCAGGGCTTACCGTTATCGCCGATGGTAGCTGTGCGTTAGTGGTATTAGGATATCATGAATAATTCGTATGTAGGTGGATAGATGAGATGGGTGCAGTCCCTTTTTATTTTAGTGTCTGCAGTCATATTATGGGGAAGCAGCGGAGTTTGTGCACCTCCCAAAACCCCGCCCGATCCGGTAACGATTTCTTCAGTATCGCAGTGGAACCAATTTATTGTACCCATTTCTATTCCTCCTCTTTCTGAAGGGGAAAAAGGAAGGATTACTATTGCTGATCAAAGCGTTCCCATACATGAGGTTCGCTATCATTATTCCTTATACCTTCCTTATATTGAATTAATCGGGCAAAACCTGCAACTGCGTATTCGTTTTTACGTTTCCCCCCTTACACCGGGTATGTACAATCCTCCCGAATTTTCTGCGGAGCTTAGTGGCGCACTTCCAATAATACCTATTCCTACGCAGGAAACAAAGCGTCCCTTTTTTCATATGACGTTTCTGCAAACCCATTATAATTTAGAAACCGGTTCCAAACGGATAGTACTCCATGGCACTTTTCTATGTATTGTTTCAACGCCAAGGAATCCAGCCATATCCATTTCCGGATTCTTCTAAGCTGTATTATCTTACGAACATGTTTACGTGGTTTACCCGATTCCCCAAACTGAATCAGCTTCTACATGCCGAACTAAATTTGAAACTTTTTATTTTAGCCGTCATTTTTCTTGGGATCAATGATGGAGCGGTGCAGGTTACTTTACATAACTATTTAGTAGAAATTTTTGGTGTGGGGGCGATTGAACGTGGGAATCTGGAATTCCCACGAGAATTGCCGGGGTTTCTCGTTTTCTTTTTTATCAGCATCCTATTTTTTTTAAAGGAAAATCGGATTGCGTTACTCGCTAGTCTTAGCATTTTTCTTGGTATGATTGGATTAGCGTTTCTCACGTTTTCCAATTTATTTGTTTTAATTATCTGGATGTTCCTTTGGAGTTTGGGCATGCATGTATTGATGCCTGTGACCAATACCATGGCACTGGATCTTTCAAAACGCGGACAAGGAGGCTCTCGATTAGGACAAATGCGGGGGATACGCAATTTTTCATTTGTAGTGGGTGCGGGTTTAGTCGGATTGCTGATGGGGATCTTGGATTTACCGTATGCCGCGGTTTATGCCAGTACGGGCGTGTTGGTTTTGATTGGGGGGTTTTTATATGTACAGGTGCAATTTAAGGTTCCTGAAGAAAAAAAACGATTCCAATTTATTGTTCACAAACGCTATACGTTGTTTTACTTTTTAAATTTGCTGTTCGGTGTTCGGAAGCAGATGTTTCTTACGTTTGCTCCCCTGGTTTTGATTCTATATCATGGATTAAAAGTAGAGCACTTTTCGATCCTGTTTTTAATTTCTGCTTCGTTAAGCACCTTCACCTCACCGTTTATGGGCAAGCTAGTCGATCGGCTGGGGGAACGAACGATTTTGGTGATTGATTCTATCCTATTATTTGCTGTTACATTTGGTTATGCGCATATCACCTCATCCTGGGCAGGCTCTGCAGCTACCTATATATTATGTGGTTTATTCATTTTCGATCATGTTATGTTCGGTGCTCGAGTTGCTCATGTAACCTATCTGAACAAAATATTAATCAAAAAAAGCCACCTTACTCCTACCCTATCTCTTGGAACGACCATCGATCATCTGTTCGCGATGAGTATGCCGGCGCTGGGTGGGTTATTGTGGTATTTTGTATCGTACCAGGCTGTGTTTTACGCCGTTGCTGGAGTTGCGGTACTCATGTTTTTATGCTCTTTTTTTGTGACTGGTCGGGAGGATCCTGCTATAGTACAGTCTACTTCGTGAAAAGCGCGATCGGGTGGATCTTGCTAGCACCCAAATAAGGCAGTTTATCTACTAGTACCTTGGGACAACTAAAATTATTCTACACTTCGACTCCACTCAGTGTGTGTTCATTGAGCGGAGGTGAAATGAATCCTGTACTAATTACTCTCATAATTTGAAGTGTCCATTGCTACTAGATTGGAACTTGCTCTTTAGGAAACATTTACTTACTATACATACAAGTGGTGCGCTTGGTTGTTAATGGAATACTGCGTGTAACTGCGCTTAATCATTCCTTTCAATACACACTGCAAACCATATGCAATACAAAAACATGGGATATGAAATCAAGCAGGATTCGTTTGGTTCGCAAAAAGGATGGATCAACCCATCAACAAAATAAACGAAATGAATTAGCATTGTTAGATTGCGATATATTACATACTTCGGAGGTATCTTCCCAGTGAGTTGAAGGAATAATCATGCCAACAGAACAAGATAAACGTGCTTTCGGAACATTGATAACCAAACTCATTCATAAAGAAGATTTAAATCGGGAGGAAGCAACCACAGCCTGGGACCAAGTGCTAAAGAATGAGCAACCACCCCTTCAACAGGGAGCGTTTCTTGCAGCATTAGCTGCCAAAGGTGAAGCGGTGCATGAGATTGGCGCTGCATGGGAAAGCATCACAACATTAGATACCAATATGGTTTATTTGGACTTGATATCTCCGTTAGTAGAAAACTGCGGAACGGGGATGGATCCCCTGAAAACGTTTAATATTTCAACGGCTGCATCGGTGGTAGCCGCTGCCAACGGAATACCTATGGCGAAACATGGTGCCCGAGCCATTACATCAAAATGTGGAACCGTAGATGTGTTGGAACATATAGGTGTGGATGTAGAATGCGGTGTGGATGTAGTGAAAAAAAGTATTGAGACCGCTGGAATTGGTATTTTTAATGGGATGAGTCCGGAAGTACATCCCCAGGGATTGGGACGTTTGCTGGCAGATATTCGATTTGGTACAACTTTGAATATTGCGGGTTCTCTCGCTAATCCGGCAGCTCCAACCATCGCTTTGCGTGGAGTGTACAATGCTGACATTATTGATCAAGTAGTCCATACGATGCGATTTATCGGATATAAACGTGCGATGGTTGTTTTTGGGTGGGATGCCGATCACCAATTAGGCATGGACGAATGTTCCACCCTAGGTAAAACCGATGTGGCTGAACTCCATGCAGACGGAACCATTGATCGATATACGTTGGATCCCGTACAGCTCGGTATTCAACCAACGAATTATGAGATGATCGCTTCGGAGATGGATGTGCATAAAAATGCAATTCATTTACTAAAGGTGTTATATGGAATAGATCAGGGACCCAAGCGTGATATTGTGTGTTTGAACGCGGCTCCACTGCTGTATCTGGCTGATAAAGTCAAGACCTTGGAAGAAGGGATCAAACGTTCTTATGAAACGATTGAACAAAAACGAGCCTTCTTCAAATTAGAAGAATGGGTCGCATCACAACAACGGGACCCCAAAAAAGGAAAAGATACGCTCAATAAACGAATGAAGGAAATTTTATGACACCATTGAAACGATGGTGGATTGCTATAAAGTTACCATCCTTAATCAAAGTCATCCTACCTTTATTAGTAGGGATGGGTTTAGGATATAGTGTTACGCAGAGCTTTTCACCATGGATCTTGCTTGCTCTTGTTTTATATGCATGGTTTCTTCAGCTATATATTGTATTTTTTAATGATGTAGCGGATGAAGAAGCCGATTTTCTCCAGAAAAAGCGATTCCCTCAGTTGAGTAGTTCTCGAGTCATTCCAGATGGACTTGTTTCTAAACAACAAATGTGGATTGCAGGATTGATATCTTTGGGATTACTGGTTGGAATTGGTATTCTATTTACATGGGTATTCAACCGGATCTATGCTTTGCCGATTATTGCAGTATCCTGTCTGATTCTCTGGTTATATAGTTTCCCTCCAATTAAATTGAATTATCGTGGATTAGGTGAATTGTTAGAAATGATTGGCGTTGGGATTATGCTCCCTGTCACCGGCTATTACTTGTATACAGGGATGCTGTTTTCCTTTCCATTGATGCTAATTGTACCTGTTATTCTACTCGCCTTAGCAAGTGCTGTAACATCCGGTTTAAAAGATAAACCCGCCGATGAACTTTCGGGCAAACGTACGATTACAATACTCTTTGGAACACCCTTTACAAAATACTTAACCCTGGGATTAATCGCCGGGAGTCTACTCTTCTGCGCTATACTAACCGTTTTGGGTTATTATTCTATTATCTTATTGCTGTTTGGAGTACTTCTTCCTCTGATTTTATTCGTTTTTATTCTTACCCGCTATCGTCAAGCAGATCATCAGGATATACCAACCCTTCGTCAGTATAAGAAAGCCATCAATTATGTGATTTACGCAACAAATCTTGGATTATTTCTAAATTTCGTGCTTTTAACAGTATATAAGTTATACTTATAAGCGAGTATCCTGAGGTCACTGGGTTATCGCCTCGTTGGGTATGACTCCGCGGTGACGTACTCCATCTTTTGATAATCATTCATAGATGGGTATCACCTTACCCCGTGGAATACTTGACTGCTGGTTTCCGAAACAAATCGCATCAACAACCAAGGCAGGCTAGTTATACTTGAACGTTTCAGTTTTGGCATGGTGGCGTGAAGCGCCACAGACACCTAAAAAAAATGTCAAACCACTTTCAAGTGAGTATATTTTACGTATCATTGTATTCGAGGTAGGAAAATGAATCGAGTAATACAACTTGTTCTGCTCTACGTAGTATGTAGTATTATCCTTTTTTTAGGAGTCGTAGCATGTGATGATGATGCAACTGATACCAACCCCGATGATTCGGGTGTCCCCTTGAATTACCAAACCGAGTTTGATGGAAAGAATTTGGATATAACCTGGACGATTCTCCATTATGATGGAACGGGTGATGGATCCGCAATCCTAACAAACGGAGTGTTGGAGATTTCCAATGGTGCCCATGGCGGAGGATTTATAGGGTCATACAATACCGGATCAGTTGTGTATTATCCGGTACCTAGTGAGGATTTTGAAGCGACAGCTCATATCGGCTCTATTAGTACATATGATAACACAGCTGTCTTGGGGTTGTTTTGCGATGCGTCGAATAGCTACTCAGAACAATACCTCATCGTTTGTGATGCAGGTAATGCGACTGGTTCGGATAGCTGGGGAATACTAAAGCGACGTCCGACTGGTGATTCCACAGCGTGGGATGGACAAACTATTTCACCTCCATTACAGTCGAATTTTTATGTTCGATTAACCCGTACGGCTGATGTGTATCAGTTTTCATATTCTCTGGATGGTACATCGTTTACGCCATTCACATCGGCTTTTCAGGATTTCTCCACACCTTGTTCTGTTAGTCATATTGGACTGACGGGAGGTACAGGTGGGTTCGGGACACAAAACCCAGTGACTATCACGTACGAATCTTTCCATATTCAACAAACCAATTCATAATTGTTGGTTTTCTTACGAGTTACAAAAAATCATTGTCTTCTTACCTATGAAAAAGGTGTTTTATTTCAAACCAGATTGATTGCTAAATAAACAACCACATTGATTCGTTCTTTTGTTTGGTGTATCCCGCTGCGAAAACAAACGGAATCGTGCAATAAAGGTACCTTGGTACCTTGTGGAGGTGATTCGTAGGGGTTATCACCTGCGATAAGTAAGTCCTCATGTAGTATCAAAACGTAGTGAGATAACCAGGAAGGGAAAACCTGGTTAGTGGGTAGATTTATGCTGGGTCGGTTGGTAGTTAAAGGGTAAATTGTTTAGGTGGGGTTAAAGATTAAGCGGGACAGGTGATCCTAGCACCCCTACGATAACTCCTGAATTTTGTTAGCTTGGTGATTACGATATAAAATCGCAATCATGAAAGTATTACGCAAGACGCGTGCCAAATGTCACCTTTATGTTAAAAAAATTTCATCTCGTGATAACCCTGTATAGAAGGGGAACAAGACAAAGCAATATCAAAAGAGCAAATTATATGCCAAAATGAATAAGAAATGCAATTTCCAGATGGGACGAATTTGAGACATTATCGAAAGGGGGTCCCCATCTAAATGAATAATCGCAAGTATAGAACAAAGCAACCGCCATATGGGACATTAATGACCCGGCTTCTATTAAATGTCACGGATCCTTCTTGCATGGAAATTCATACCACCCTTTTAGCCCCCAAATAATTGAATATATTGAATACTCAGGTATCCGATCACTCCAATTCCCAATATAAGGGCTATAAGCAAGGCTAAGATAAGAATAAGATAAAATGGAACATTTTTTGTAAGGGTATCAAGATTCTGTTGTTGTTTATTAATTTGGGTTAGCTGTTCATGTTGCTGCTGCATTTGTTCTTTCAATTCATTAAGCGGGGTATGCACATCTTGATCGTGTTGTATAAGTTTGCCAACCTGGTTTTCGATATGCCCCAGTTTGGTTCCTAATGTATCAAAATCACTACTATGATCTGGAATGGATAGTGCATGGGTTGGTGGGGTTTCACTAAGTGATTCGCTTTGTTTGGATTTGAATTGATCCAGCTCGGCTTTCAACCGTAAATGGGTTTGTTCCAATCCGATAAATCGGTCGGATACTCGTTTTAAAAAATAACTGATGAGCTTAATCAGGATTTGCGGTTCCATTTCGTACAGTTGGCTCTGGTCGATTATTAATACATCCGATTCTTCAAGCGCTTTTATGGTCGCTGTTTTGGTTCGTTTTTGAAGTAATCCCAATTCTCCAAACGCTTCTCCTGCCCCAATTCGATTTACTTCCTCATCATTTACCAATACTTGCACCTGACCTCGGAGCATTACATACACATGAGCATCCTTATCACCCTGATGGAATACCACATCAGCAGGTTGAATATTTCGATGTGTACAGTACGATACAAATCGATTGGCTTCTTCTTCGGAGAAACTATTGAAGATTGGATACTTTCCGATTAGTTTTAAGATAATCCGCTTATTCTCTTCATTAATAATCATGTTTTCAGAACCTGATTGTTCAGGGATTTTAGTTGTTGAGGTATCACCCTTATTTTCTGGGTTCGAGGTGGAATTCGGAGGGGTCGTTTGGTTATTTGACTGTTCCATGGTTTTTATATTATCGATAATGAATGAAAAAGCCAAACAAAAAAAACAAATGCTTCAGATAAGTCATCCGATACTAGAAACTATGAAACAGTTTGTTTGGCTTGCATTAATTTTTCTTATTCTTATTCCATTGGATCTTTATAGTCAGAATGTTTTCACCCGGTATTATGAAACCTTGACTAACACGGGTTTTAGCAATTTGCTAAATGATTATGAACAGGATTCCATGCTCTCGTATTGGCGGGTTACGTTGGATCGTAATTTACAGGTATACAAAGCGGCTTGGTATCAACATGATGTTTTGACGGAAGTATGGGATTTTGAAGGGGAGGATGTTACACGAAAGGAATTCTACCGTCAGGGTGAATTATACAAGGTTGCACATTTCCGTCCTGGAGGGGAACCCAAACAGGAACAGCTTACCAGTCACTGGTTATCAGAAACGTTTAATCGAGATGGTAGGCTTGTATATTGGAAGGTGTATTTTGATCGAGATACCCGCCACCTCATCCAGGCGGAGTTATATCGCTTTTATTCCCACCTAGATTCCCATCGCCCTTTTTATCAGCATACCAGCGCGCCCCTTGTCAAATTATATTGGAATAACCAACGATTTGTATACCGACAAGAAATCTATACGGATCGCCATATTGAGTGGCTTACCGTCTTTCGAAATCCTAAGGAAGCCGATACAGATGAAATTCGCGGGTTTTATGTGGATCAGGAAAAGTACCGGGACAAATATTGGTTATCTCCTTATTATGGCTTTTATACCGAATTCAATGAACTTACCGGAGAATACGATGGGAAATTACCTCGGGGATTGGCACTTCTTGAAGATGCCTATAAAATTACGTTTGATTACCGTCGTTTTCCCATTCAGGTTGAATTGTACCGATTTGAATCCCGCCAGCGATATTTTTTAGAACGAATCTATACCCTTTCCTATCACCATAATGATGAATTACGCCGCGTGGATGTGTTCCGCCCGGAAGCCAAACATCCAGATTATTCGTTTGATTTTCATTACGATGATACAGAACGGCAGATGGGTTATTCGTTTTTAACCTATGACGAACAGGGAACAGCGCAACAAGCCCGAATTTATAAGTATGAATGGGATGGGGATCGTTTAATGACGATTCAACAATACCGAGAAAACCAATTATTCAGTACGCAATCGTTTAGCTATACCCGGCAAGGTTTATTACGTAGCAAAACCCATCGGGGTTTGAATGGTATGTTCTTTTTGGATTATTATTATCGCTACAATGAAGCGAATCGGCTTATTGAACAAACAAAAAAACAGAGTGGATATCTGCATACCGTAACCACCTATGATTATAACAATGCGGGAAACCTTGTATATAAACGGGTAGAGCAAGTTTTCGAAGCCCATGAACCGCCTTTGGAGGAACCTGAAACCGAGCGATTATATACCCAAGAGGAAACCCAGGATCCGTATTTTGGGATTCGTGTAACAGGATATGATTACACCCCCGAAAATCAGCTCAAACGCCGGGTTATTGGCTATCCTGAAAAGGATATCCGTATTTTAGATATATTCAACCGAGTGGACGTTATCGATCGGCGTATGGTCTATTACGGGACTAAATTGGATCATGTCCTTCATATCAATGATACCGGAGATTGTTTTCAGGAAGATCTGTATGAGGATGGAAAGCGGGTAGGATTTCATCGTTTTTCGCATACATCCACCGGAAATATTATAAAGGTGGAAACCTATCGAAATGAAACCTTGGTGAAAATAACCCATTTAAGCCAACATGCAGTCGGATTATACGGAGTGATTCAATCCGTAGATATGATGGATACCCAGGGAGGGGTTGAGCAATCGTATCGGTATGTTGATGGAAGGCAATTGCCTTGGCAGTAAAAATTAAAATCCCATGGTAATCCCATTTCGGTTTTGTTGAAAGGGGATAAATTGGGGTTCACTGACTTTGTTGGATCGAAATAGGAAACTTCGCTCACCACCGGTATTGCTACATCCAGCTACTTTACCCTCACGAGTCATCGCAATAATATTCAAGGGACCCTGGCGATTTTGTTGTATCATAAAACGGTTTGCTTGTTCAATTGCCTCATAAGTGGCATGCGATACATCATGGGTTTCCAATAAACTTACTGCCACCTTGGTTAATCCGAGTGCGACGGTTAATTCACCCACTCCTGTACATCCTGCTCCTCCAAATTCTGATGCGTAGTTACCAGCACCAATCCGTGCAGAATCGCTAACCCGTCCCGGCATCCGAAATGCCAATCCCGATGTGGAAACCCCAGAAACCAATTGCCCCTGCTGATCCAGAGCAATGGCATCTACGGTTCCATGATGGTTAATGATAAATTCATCATACAAA
Source organism: uncultured Spirochaetia bacterium (assembly GCA_964414635.1). Lineage (GTDB taxonomy): Bacteria > Spirochaetota > UBA6919 > CAYPZJ01 > CAYPZJ01 > CAYPZJ01. The sequence goes on along the minus strand of CAYPZJ010000007.1, from coordinate 2,683 downwards.
TCAAATAAATTTTTGTTATTAATCACATACGAAAGAAATCCTTCTTTTTTGAATCCCCGTACGTTTGCATGTTCCCCTTCCACAAAATCGAATGTCCGATTTTTAATAAAATCTTCGTATGCTCCTCGTATTTCTTCATCATACATGGATTCATGGGGTTGGAGTCCCAATATCTGCGCGAATTTCTCAGCGCTTTCCCCCGTTAGCATATCATAGGGCAAGCGTTCAAGAACCATGGCTGCTAGTCGAATTGGGTTTCGATAATGTTTAATCCCCACAACGGAACCTGATTTTCGTGTATTACCAACCATGATGGATGCATCCAGCTCCGCTTCACCCAAAATATTGGGAAATCCATTATATCCCACATCATGAACGTTGGGATCCAGTTCCACCATTTCGATAAGTGAAACGACCGCTTCTACGGCACTTCCACCTTGTTCTAATATTGAATACGCTTTCTCTATGGAAGGAATATCTCCATACGTACAACACAGAGCAATGGGTTGATTCATATCGTCTCCTCGTTTCTATGTTTTGGTTTACCAAATAGCATGTAATGCTTATCTGTATGGCTTCCGTATAACTCGACTTGATCCCTCTCAGCATCTCACCCATAGTAACGTATCTTTCAGGGCAAAATCCCAAATATTTTTAGTAGAATTCCTACAATCAAGCCGACTCCTCCAAAGATAAGTACTGCAAGGGAACCAATATGAAGCCCCTTGATGCTGGATTTGGTTTCCGCCACCAGCTCGTCTTCACTTTTCAATGCAAGAAGATAGTGGTAGTTGCTATCTTCGGGTTTTTCAAATTTAAGTTGTCCTGAACTATCCCGATCCGTAATCTGCCCCACCATAAGCGCTGATGCACCAACTGGAATGATCTCTTCTTTATACTGAAATCCTAAGGTGCGGGAATTCTGTTCTGGTGTTCCTATGGAAATTTTCAGGGGACCATATTCGATAGCTGTTTCCTGATTCCGATCGGGTTGAAATTCATCAACGACGGTAACGGTATCAAAATGGCAGGAATTCAGATTCACCAGAGCTTGGCTTTCACCTTCCCGGATAAAAAACTCGGAATCCCGTGTAATATCATGGAGCGTTTCTTCTCGAGTCTGCGTGACGTGTTTTTCTTTGCCATCACTGTCCTTCTGGATTTCATCTACTTCATATTTTCGTATAACACGGGAATGAAACCACACCGAAGAAGCACCCGCCAGATTGCTTGTCAGTGGATTAGTACTTTCAATCGTACCATATACCTTTGCCACATCGGAAAAGGATCCGGGACCTCCCATTTCCTGGGCAATTTCACCCGCTAATTGTTGTAATTCATTCAACGAACGTTTTGGGATGGCTCGTATCGTAAACAACCGTTTTTCCCGGCTCTTTTTTATAACAAGCAATATGATTCCAAGAACCGCAAGGATACCACCAATAATTATGAGTACCATACTTCCCTCCTTAAGGAACGCTTTGGTTGTAATATGTACATACTGTATACCTCTGTATGAGCTACTAAATTTTTTGTTTAAGCAGTCTGGTTCTAAAACATGGAAGTACTCCCATAGTAATGAGATGAGTATACATCACGGTGAGTATAATAAAAATTAGGGTGGAAGAGATCCCTACATAGAAAAAAAGTTGCGACTATAAAAAAAAAGCCCAGTATAACCGGCTGTGTAGATTAATGGATGGTCAAAGGGTGTGTGGGTTATACTGGACTATTTACCATGCTGTGTTTGGTTTAGAATAGGGCGATTTTATTTATGTAACGATTACTCCTTCTGTTCGTTCGTATCGATTTATTCATGAATTCACCATACCTGACAGCACCAGGAAACAAGCAATAATTGCATCGTTAAATCCTAATACAAGCAGGTATCATATTGAATTGCGCTCCTAAAAAAGCGATAATTCAACCACACTATTTGGTTTCGATTGTAAATGTGATTCTGATTCAAATTTAAACTATCCCTAAAACCGTTCCTTGTTTTTCCCTAAACCCAATTAAGGGAAAAACGATATAGTGCTCTACTATTAGTATAATCGATGATTTCTTTTTAGTCAACCAAATCTTCAAATCTATAATAGAATGGGTTGAACAAAGATTTCTACCTACAAAAAAAATAGTATCTTAATAATTTACCCTGCAAAATCGTTGTTTTTTTTTCGCATTCTTGTTATACTCCGGTTGCGAGGAACCGACGAGCACACGACACTCCAAGAGTAAAAGGAGGGATTACACGTGAAATCCATAAAAGAATCCTTGATAACTATCCTCGTTCTATTACTCAGTTTTGGATTTATTATTGGCTTATCGTTGTTTTGTGACGCTTTCATGACCCGATTCTAGAACCGTTAGGTATCGTCATAAGTGGAATCTCCATCCGCTGTCATTGAATCGAACGGACAGATTCTCCTCGAATTATCACACCATTTCTATTGGGTCCGGTTTTACTTTACACATCATTGATGCATTCCCACTATTTAGAACAGAATAGCAGACAAACGGTTTATTTCAACGTGTGCTTGCTCTATGAATATATGAATTATTAGTCTTAGTTAAATTTCCTATATTAAATTAAAACCGACAAAAATGGCAGATCTGTGTCTAGTTGAATTTAGAGTATTGGAAGAACCTTACCAGATGAATTTGTGAAATTCCATTCCATCGG
>CAYPZJ010000006.1:9150-30803 GCA_964414635.1 uncultured Spirochaetia bacterium | reverse complement strand
TGAAACTTTCTAGTATATGCAGCGAGCTTACCAAGGTGCAGTACTTGCATAAACCATAGAAATACGATCTCGTAAGCTCATTTTTTCATACTACCGATCCTTCCACGTACCATACCAGAACAACGTTTTGTATAGATAGACGAATTACCTGTACCTATCACATAACCTAATCATGATTCGTGGATTCAGACGACTCTGTTAAAGGTAGGAATAGATCGGATTCCAATTATTCAGCTTTTGTAACACCCATATGAAGCAGCAAATTTCCATAGGGAGTCGTTTCACCCGTAGCAATAACCAAGCCTGTATTTTCATGACGAACTGCATCATAGAAATCATGCCTGCCTACATAGCTTAAAGAAACGGGGTTGAGGAGGGATTCAAACTGCTTAAATAAGGATTGAACCTCGGTAGGAGTAGCGCCATCTGGTTTCATTACATCCGCGCGCTCTATTGGCATTCCATCAAGGAGAATTGCCAAAATTTGTGTAACAGTGAACATATTCGGGGCAAGATTTAAAAAAAGAAGTTCGGATGCGGGGTTGCGATGTGTTTGGACAGGATAGTTGCTATCAGCTAATAAAATACGCGACCCGTGTCCTGCTGATGCAAGATAGTAAAGAATCTCTGGGTGGGTTAGTTTATAACTCAACATAGTATGATCCTAACGTAAATACCAAAAAATAGGTTATTCGGGTTGTGCATCTCCAATATGGTTATCCAATTTATCCAACGCGTCCCGTTCCTCTGCGGACACATGGGGGATAGGACCGTAGTATTCTTCTTTCATTGAAGCATACACATCATACGCTAATCCTGCTTGAATACATAGCACGCCATTTTCTTCCCCGCTCCGTAATACTCGAAAAGCTTTTTTGAAATTTCCCATAAGCACCTTCGATATACGCAACCATTTTTTTGTTCCCTGAGGATCGTAGTATTCTTGTACCATATATTTTGTGGAATCCAATTGGGGCATTTGATGTCCACCCAGCATATCTTTCATTTCAATAGCAACCTGCTTCGCCTTTTCTAAACACGCCTTATTTAACGCGTCTTCTGCAGAATTGCCTTTTCCATAGATATAAACCATTTGCTGCCCATCTTCAGAGCCTAAACCGGGTTGTTCAACCAACCAACGAGGTTTCCCATCAACTAATGAATCCAAACCATCTCCAGCACTTCCATCCGTTGCCTCATCGGTTGATCCGCCACACGCTAGTAAAAAACTCGCCAGTATCCCTATTCCAACCCAAAACAAGCGTCCAACTAATTGCATGTAGATTTCCTCCTCATACACAAACTTCAACGTGGTTGATCCCTCATTTTCTTTCACTACATGGTTACAAATCTATACCATTTTCATCTCTGATTCCGGCATTTCTCACCTAAATATAATACAATTCTGTTGTAAATCTACTCTACTGATTCAAATCGTTTAGCTTGAATCCACGTTAGCCATTTCAACAGCCCCCAATCCCATACGCATTATCCGATGGTATAGTTCCCTTCTGGATGACATATCATAGTATGCTTTCGGGCTGCCCAACATAAATAGGCTCCACTAATGTAAAAGCAAGCAGGAATTCGTTGCATTTTTCCGATCTTCACCCCTAATAAGGTTGTTCCTCCACCCAATCCCATAGGACCGATTCCAAGTTTATTCGCATGCTGAACCAGTTCTTTCTCCATTTCATCCAACTGAGGATCTGGATTTTTGTCCGTTAAAGTTCGGAGTAATTGTTCCTTCGCCAAACTATAGGACATAGCACGATCCCCTCCGATTCCCACACCCAGCACACCTGGAGCACATCCTTTCCCTTGGGCTTCGTGAATTCCAAAAAGAATGGCACGCTTAATCCCTTCTATATCACGTTCCGCTCCCGATGGAGCATGGGGGATCGAATATTGAAAACTCACATTTTCACATCCCCCTCCCTTCATTAACAACGTAATTTGGGTTTCAGCTTTATCCCATTCACTACTGTAAATAAAGGGAAATCCCTGTCCCAAATTGTTACCAGGATTCTTTCCGGTAATTGGATCCACCGAGTTTGGTCTTAAATAACTCTTTTCGGTCGCCTCTTGAATGGCTTTGGGTAAAATTTCTTTTAGATTTTTTAGATTAAAATCCCGAGGGTGATTTATATAAAACGTTAATGTACCGGTATCTTGACATAGCGGACTATGAGTCTGCTCCGCAAGATGAATATTTTCAAACAGGATATCATAGATTCGTACCGCTCGACTATTTGGCTCTTCTGCCTTAGCCGCAGCATGAAGACTATCCTGGATATCTTTTGGAAGGTGGCTACTGGTAAATTTTATTAATTCTACCAATGCTTCCTTCATACTTGTGATTGCACTTAAGGTTTGTAAGACCATGAAATCTCCTTATTGCTGACGCTGGTATCCAATATATTGCATGGATTTTCTAAGATAATTTCCTAAATCCGTTCCGGCAAGACTGGTGCTTCCAAATCCTTGCATAATCGTCTTAAATTCTCCCAAGAGAAGCGCATCTTGTTGTAGATCGCGATCCTGCCATTGTCGTGCTGCTGTTTCTAAAAGGAGAATATGCCGTTCCAGTACATCAACCACTGCAGCATTCTGACCCATTGTAAGTAAATTTACGGCTTCCAATAATACTTCGCCGGTTTTATACCCCAATTGATTTTTTTTCACATGGGGTTGCAATGAGGTGATAACCTCGTTGCGATCCTCTGTATATCTAAGCGTTATTGGCTTTTGAAGTTCTTCATTAGTCCCAAATACAATATCTTTGTATTTTAAAAATACATCAGCAACCTTTTTCTCCCCCGTTCCTGGTGGAACTTCCACTTCAATTAATATGACATGGGAATCCCCTCGGAAAAAATTAGGAATCAAAAATTTGATCCCCTCTTCGTCTTCTTCATCGCGATCGGACACAATACCTAGCTCCAGTTGCATTTGTTCATCGATATGTCGTTCGGTCGCACGGGTTTGAGCTACATCCGCCTCGCTTAACTGATTCGATCCATACACTTTGGTCAGGCGCACATCCTCAGGAAGTACAATACGAACTTTGACCGCACGTGCTACAACCTGCGTCAATTCATCCAACTCCTTCCGTACGATCGAGCTAATCTGCTCGGTGTCGGAAATAAAATGGTAATTCCCCTTTCCACTCTGGGCTATAGCAATCATCAAATCTTCATTATAGTCCATCCCTAAACCAATAGAGGTGGTTTGGATGTTCTTCATAAACGCTTCATGCGTTAAATTTTTAAATGCTGATTTGCGTGTTTCCCCTGCCGAAACGTTTCCATCCGATAACAAAATAACCATATCCAGCGTATCCGCAGAGGTGAATTTCACAACCTCTTCATACCCTAGTGTTAATCCTGCATAAATATTCGTACCACCGCCAGCCATTATTTTATCAACCAAAGCCTTAATACCATCTTTATCAGATACCTGTTGTGCTGCATACTTCACCTCGGTCATATCACTATAAACCACCAATGAAAAGAAATCCTGCTCTGAAAGACGGTCAATAATCGCTTTGGCTGCATCCTTCGCCGCTTCCATTTTATTCTCTTCATTCATGCTCCCTGAGATATCCAGTACTAAGCATATATTTAATGGTGGTCGACGAGAGGATTCCTGTTTAATTGCTTGCAGCCCAACCTGTAACGTAGCAGTCCCTCCCTCTGCTGCGATTTTTGTATGCATTGCATCGGGATAAAGTGCCATGGCGGTCTCAAAGGGAATGGCAAAATCTTGGCTATATCCACCCGTGAATGCATCCAATTTGATTTGTTTTCCATCAATAAGGATTCCTTCTGTGATAAGCGTTTCCATTCGTTCCCGATTCCCCTGCCCACCTTGATACGTATTTGAATAATATGCATTGGTACCCAAATAGGATGCTCCCCCTCCTCTACTCGCATCACCAACCGCTTCTCCATCTGCATCTTCTTCGTAAGATTCTCTGGGCATTTCATCTACACTTGATTGAGGGTGTTGTGGTGTGGGAGCAGGTCGGGGTTCGGAATAATACGATACAGAACCTTGATTCTGATTGGGATGACGATCCCTTCGGTTGGATGATCGCGATGAACCAGCAGGACTGGCTTCAGCCTCATATTCCTCTTGGTCATAGGTTGGAGTTTCGTAATCCATTGCCATAACTTCTTCATCAGGTGTAGCAGCACCCTTACCTCCTCCACAACCCATACCAATGAATACAAAGACCAGTATAACAAAAAGAAGAATACGTCTGAAGCTTTTAGTTTGAATAGACATGAAGCCACTCCTTTTCAAGAACTTCCCTGGATAATATAACACTTTTCTTCATTCCCTGCACATAATTATATTCAAATAAACCGAACTGAATTTGCCCAATTCACTAGCTGATTTGTGCGATCTGGTTATATAAAAGAACACCTGTAGCTGCTTTGAATACAATTCCCTAATTATTTTCATCCGATAACGATTTTCTCCCCGCGCTGGATGAACGATCCCGGTATTGATTTTTTCTTTCTTATTTTTTCATTATCTTATCCAGGTGAGATTGCGAATGGGAATATAAAACCATCCCTAAATAGAAAACGAGGAGGAGTTCATGGGAGCGCAGGATAAAGTTCCTACAACTGCTTTTGAGGTAGTTCAACAACAAGTTGCAGAAGCATGCGATATATTACGCTTAGGCAAAGCAACACAGACCATATTAAGCTGGCCTGTTCGAGAGGTGGGTGTTCATTTTACCATAAAAATGGATGATAGTTCTGTAAAAATGTTCCACGGATTCCGTGTTCATCACAACGATGCTCGAGGTCCCTGTAAGGGCGGTTTGCGTTTTCATCCAGATGAAGATTTGGATACCGTACGGGTTCAAAGTGCATTAATGACGTGGAAAACATCGGTCGTAGATATTCCTCTAGGTGGAGCAGCTGGTAGCATCGCCTGCAACCCTAAAGAAATGTCCCGTGATGAAAAACAACGGCTGTGTCGTGCCTACATCGACCAGATTCATTCATTCCTTGGTCCCGATAAAGATATTCCCGCCCCTGATGTCTATACAAACCCATTGGATATGGCATGGATGCTTGATGAGTATGAAAAAATACGAGGGACTCGGGTCCCCGCTGCATTTACTGGGAAACCAATTGAGTTATACGGATCCCAGGGACGGATTGAAGCAACTGCCTTAGGTGGTTGTTATACCGTAAGGGAAGCAGCGAAAGTATTAAATCTGGATCTCAATGGAGCAAAGGTCGCGATTCAGGGATTTGGAAATGCTGGATATAATGCAGGGAAATACATGCAAAAACTGTTCGGATCAAAGGTGGTTGCTATTTCCGATTCAAAAGGGGGCGTAAGGAATGAAAACGGGTTGGATATCGAAAAAGTGCAGGAACATAAACTCCACACGGGATCCGTGGTTGAATTCCCCGAAGGAGAGCCCGTTGATAATGCGGCTCTTCTAGAATTGGATGTCGACGTACTATGGCCATCCGCATTAGAAAATGTGATCACCGAAAGTAATGCAGATCGTATCAAAGCTAAAATTGTTGCAGAAGCTGCTAACTCCCCAACCACACCAAGCGCAGAGGAAATACTACACAAAAATGGAACCTATGTTATACCTGACATCCTCTGTAATGCAGGCGGAGTTACGGTATCATATTTCGAATTGGTTCAAAACTTGTACAATTATTATTGGGACTTAGACACCATATCCAAACGATTGGATGATGTGATTACCCGTGCTTTTTATGATGTTTCGCGTATGGCAAAACAATTTAACGTAAATAATCATATGGCATCCTTTTTACTCGCTATTCAGCGTGTAGCGAAAGCCTGTCAAATGCGGGGATGGGTTTAAAGTATTTACTGGTTCCGCCGAAAATAAAGCCACTATGAGTGATGAACAAACAAAACCACCCACCAAAGTGACCCTTATTCGGTTTTTAATTGGGATCCATGTGGGGTTCCTATCCGTGTTTATCATATGGTTTTTCGTTTTATTTGGGTTTATCCTCACCAACGAAACCGCTCGCACCAGTATTGCAGAAACAGGAAAACTCAATTTTAAAGAATTACAGCAATCGTTATATCAGGATCAAACCCTTGAAGATATTACCTATGAAGAAGCGTTGAAGCGTGATGTACAGATGGATCTAAAAACCGATCCCAAAGCCGTGACCGCAGAAGAGGAAGAGGGAATGCAACTCGATACCATTTATTTTCAGTGGGTGATTTTTGGTTTTATCTATATCCTCGCCAATCTAGCAGCAACAATCATAGGAATCCATCAATTTAGAAAGCGTAACTTTAGCATAGCAGGATTTCTCATCCTTATTGCCGGAGCACTGTCCCTCCCGATTGGTATTCTCGCACTGATTGGAGGTGGGCTTATCATACGGTTGGATCCCGAAGTCCGCTTGAAATAATCACACCAGCCGGTGTACTTTCATCATCTTTTTATGAAGCCGATCCGCTTGAATACAAAAATTCTCAAATTGAGCTTCAATTATTTGTGGGAATGGATTACCATCCGTTTCAATACTGAATAACGGCAGCACTTCATGATCTTTATAGTGCCCATCCCATCTATACGGTTCCGAAGCATTCGAAATCGCTCGCTTTTTCCCTGCTACAGACATCTCTGGGGATAAGATAGATTCTGTCAGACGGGAATTATTGCATCCAAATGGTCCAATATTTATAATCCCACAATACTCCTCAAGCATTTTCGATAACGCCGCACCCGAGGATAAGCCCGGTTCCCCTTTTAAATGCGCTGGAACCAAATGGGTGGAATGACGAATGTATTTATCTACATCCAAATATTTTTCGTTGTATAATCCAGAGGTAGAAAATATTTTCTTTATAGATCGTTCCCGCGACTGCTGCCAGAAATTGGAAATAATTGCTTCGATTCTGCCCCCAATCGTATATTCGGGATCCTGATATCCCTTTTTGATACAGTAATCCATGTAGATAATCCATTCATGCACTGGAGAAATCTTAGCTGCAAATCCTTTTTCTGCAAGACGTTTGGGGATATTTTGCAAGGAGAATACATCGTGACGTACATAGATCTCTCCGAGCAAACCAATGGTCTTAACTCGCTCTAGTGGATATTTCAACTCAATTTGTTCCCGAAATACCTTCACTGTGCGTTTGATTTGTTCCATCACATCCCAAGCCAATTCGCCACATGCCGCCCGTTTTATTTGCTCCCATTCTCTGAAAAAAATGGCTTCTGCATGTTCAGGATTGATAGCCGAAGAGCGAACGACCCATCGGATATCTTCCATAATATCCGCTATCACTAAAATCGTCCACGCTGCCATTCGAAACTGGGTTCCCAATCCCGCATAAGCTTCCTCATTATTCAAAGCTAGCGTAGCAACGTCCTCCCATCCCTTTTGTTCAATTAACCGTTCCAAGAAAATATTATACTGCCCCACTCGACAGTTACCGCCGGATCCAACCGTGAAGTACGCCAATTTCTCAGAAGAATGCTCCCGATATTTCAAATATTTCATCAGGCTTCCAGAAAGGATTATCATAGGGAGGCATTCTTTCCCATTGTGATAGGTCATCGCCATCCGAAATGCTTCGTTATCGAAGGCGGGCAGGGCTTCCGAACGAATCCCCATCGATTTAAATACCGTAGCAAACCCTTCGGTTGGGATCTCCCCCATCGATGGAATAATCACCTTAACTCGAGGGTCGGTAAGTTTAATACGCGCTCCTTTCGAATCAATATACATCGCACCCATCCCCTCCACATCTACCATTGCCCTACGATAGGTAAGGGGTGTCCTACTCGATTGGGGAATCGTCCTTCGATCCTTCTCCAACTGACGGTAATTTGCTATTACATCCAAAACAGCATCGATGCGTGTATTAATCCCTGCGTCAGCCGTGTGCCCATCCACTTCCAATGTTAACGACGGCTTCTGCCCCATAATATCACGAAAATGCTGTACCAATACCGAATCCAGCGCACACATAAAATTGGTCACGTAAGTTCCAAACAACTGAGGATGCCGTTTTACAATTTGTGCACCACGTAAAATCCGCTGTCCAATTTCCCAGTAGGTCCCTTTATAGTTCGGCTCATTTTGAAAGGGCAAGGCATCATAGGGAATAATTCGAATGCCTCGAGAAGCAAATTTATAGGGGATTCCTTTATTCGCATCGGGCGCTAAGGCATTATAGGAACGTCCAAATAAAACAATTCCAATCTCATCAGGGTTCTGCTCCAACGCGGCAATTGCCTCCTCGGCATTTCGGTTGTTTTCCCCAAAGAACGCCATTTGCTGTTCAAATGCATAATCCAACGCCTCACGACACGCATTTTTCGTAAAGCCCAGTCGTTTCCCCAGCTGAATTAACTCCTCCCGTTCCGCACCAAATCCACTCGCAAGATTTAAAGTAGGATGCAATACAATTTCATCAAGCGATTTTCCCTTACTAGTGCGGTTTTTAAATGCTGCTTTTAAGTAGAATGGCTCCCCTTGTACCATCATACAAGTAGTCTGGAATTCCTGACGATACTTCTTTTCCTTTGCCACATGCAACTCAATAATATGAGGCAGGAAAATATAATCGGGCTCTTTTTGAAGCAAATCCTCAAACAAACCCAGGGCTATTTGTGCTGGATAGCATAGGGCTGTAGTCGCTTTTTCAATCCCACTTTCATGAACTACATCGGATAGAACAACCTCGCACCCTAAGTGGGTAAAAAAATTAAAAAATAAAGGATATAATGTATGGATTTCAAATGACCGATTCATCCCGATTCGTAGTGGTTTTTCTTGTGACGATTCGGCAGGCTTCGCATAGGTTTCATACAATAACCGATAGCGTTTATCAACAAAATCGAGTTGTTCGATATCATAATCCAATTTGTGGATCATATTATAGTATTTGTTACAAGCACCTCCAAACGGATATTTTTTACCCTCAACAATATACATATTAATGGGACACTGCCGATCACATTTTTCTTTCCCTCCCGCGCAGATAAATGTTTTCCCCATTTGGATCTCACGATTTGCCAGCGTGCTTAAATCAAAAGAACCACGTTCCAAAAGCGCTAAATCCAGTTTCTTCTGCACCTCTAATGCCACTCCAAATGCCCCCATTAATCCCGGTTCGGGTGGGACAATAATTTCCCGTCCTGTAAGTCCCGCCATGGCTAAGGGGATGGAACGGTTGTAACACACTCCTCCCTGAAAGAAAATCTTATTCCCTACATTCCGATTGCCTTTTACCCGGTTGTTATAGTTTATACAGATGGAATAAACTAGTCCTGCAACGATATCCTCCCTGGAAATTCCCTCCTGCAGTGCTGTTTTAATATCCGAAGAAATAAATGCCGCGCATTGATCCGAAAAATTGGGCGGTGCCTGTGCTTTTAAAGCAATATCCGCTATTCCCTCCATGGGTATACGTAACGATTCGTATGCGCTCTCCTCCAAAAACGATCCCGTACCCGCTGAACACGCTTCATTCATCGCATAATCGCAGGGAACCTGATTCACCAGATACGTATACTTCGCGTCCTGCCCACCAATCTCAAAAATCGTATCTACATCTGGATCAAAAAACGTGGCGGCGGAGGCATGGGCGATAATTTCATTGATCACTCCATCCGTAAGCGCATGTAATCCTGCAATCTGCCTCCCTGAACCCGTAACACCCAATCCAATAATCTCCACGTGCTGGGGAACCTGCTTCAAAAGGCTAGCATAACACTTCCGACTTGCACCAACCGGATCTCCACTCGTACGCAGATACTCACTGGCGAGAATTTTTTGATCCCCCGTCCGCATTAGTACTGCTTTGGTAGTAGTAGATCCCACATCCACACCAAGTATGCATTCATCCCCATCAGATGCCATGCCTCGCTGGGTATGCTTAAAATCAACAAGGGATTCATATTGAGAAATCGGTTTCATAAACGCGAAGGACGCTTGGCGTGTTGCAAATAAAGAATCATAACCCGAAAACGGTTGGCTGGCATCCTCAAATGCTGAAAGGGCAGCACCCAGCGCTTCAAAACAAAACGCCTGCTCAGGTACAATCACTGTTGGGATTTCTTCCTGCACATATTTTATGATAACTGGATTTTTCGCCATCCCTCCTACAATCATTACCCGCTCCGTATCCACTTTCACCAAGAGCTCAATGATCTTTTTCGCAATCATCTTACTCAATCCCGCTGTTACATCCGCAATAGGAACCCCTTTGTTAAGCGCATGAGTACAATCACTTTTACAAAATACACTACATCGTCCACTTACATGATGGGGTGTGCCGGTATCCGCTAATTGGATTGCTTGTTCAGGAATGAGATCCATCCGTTTGATTTGCTGAAGGAAGAATTCCCCCGTACCACTGGCACATTTGTTTCCAGAACTAATCCGCGTTACTTTCCCTTCCCGATTGAGTGCATAAACTAAAAAAGACTCTCCTCCCGCACTAACTAAGGCGGTAGGATAATCTTGATTTGGGAAAAGGTAATCCAGAGCAAATTCGACAGATTCTGGTTCCGTAATTTTGTGAAAGGTTACAATATCTCGAAATTTTCGTCCCGTTACAGTAATCCGATGCGTATCAGGATTCATTTCCTTTAAAAGGTGAAGAAACGTATCCTTAGGCGCTCCCCGATGTTCTTCGTATCGAGATTGCACAATTCGTTTGCCCTGTTCTTCTTGAATCAATTCCACCATAGAAATGGTGGAGGCGCCAATACAGACACCCAATGTTTTTATATGATGTTGTCTCGTACTCATATTTCTAACCATACCTGGATCCCCAGGTCATATTTGTTACAATAAAGTTAAATCCAATCGAGGAGAAGAGCAAGCACTAGAATCACGGAAAGAATAATGCGGTAGATCACAAAAAGATTCATACTAAATCGCTTTAAAAAAGCGAGCAAAAAATGAATCGACAAGATTCCTACAATAAAAGAAGCTAGCACGCCTACTGCAAAGATCCATGTTAACCCCGATCCCTCTGCAGGAGAGAAATCCTTTAATGCCCATAAGGCAGCTCCTACCACAACGGGAGTGGAAAGTAAAAATGAGAAGCGCGCTGCTGCTTCCCGTTTCATATTGAATGCGAGTGCCGCACTGATGGTGATACCGCTACGGGAAACCCCAGGTAATAACGCAATACACTGAGCAGTTCCGATTAATAGCGATTTCCACCACGTCATCTGTTGGATTTCGTCGGTCTTCTTTGATAGATGATCCGCAAGAAAAATCACAATCGAAAATACAAAAAGCATGATCGCTACCAAAAGTATCGAGTTCTGGGCTACTTCCACCATATCCTCAAAGAGAATGCCAATCACGCCTGCAGGAATACACCCTAAAAGCAAATAAAAAACTAATTTTTCCTCAAAAACCCCGTTCGGTTTTCTAAAAATGACCCGAAAAAACGCTCCAATGAAAGCAATCCAATCCCGTATGAAGTAGAGTAATATAGCGATTGCCGTTCCCACATGAAGTGCAATCAGGAATTCTAATCGAATTTCGGGGTCCCGAGCCAATTCACTCACTGGTGAAAATAAATGCTCCCCAATAATAAGATGCCCTGTAGATGAGATAGGTAGGAATTCAGTGATGCCCTGCACCACTCCTAAAATGATACTTACCAGATAGTCCATGGAAAACATACCCCGGTTTTGTATAAATTAAGTTAGATGGTCATAGAAAAAGGTTACTGGATCCGGTGGTCCAAAACCCTTGGACTAATCCCGTGTCCAATAATAATTCAATTAAAGTAATCTGGAGCAATCGCAAGAATTGCCTCTACTGAAAACATTTGTAGGGGGAAGACTTGCGGGGGTGTTGAAAAACGCAAATGTAGGGGCAGGTCTTGCGCCTGCCCTTTTCAATATCCTGTTCCAAAGGGCGACCGCAAGAGTCGTCCCTACAAAGATCGAATGATTTTGATTTTTTCAACACTCCCTTGCCCTCACCCAAAATTGAATTTATACCCAACTTGGTATAATAGCTTATCCGCGAATAGAATTACCATGATATGAAAACAGGGTCAAAACGATATTGCCTTGACCCTGTTCCTAAGAGAGTTCTATTCGTTTATTACAATATTTTCTTAAACAACGCCCTGCGCTAACATAGCATTCGCAACCTTGAGGAACCCAGCTACATTGGATCCTACTACGTAGTTTCCTTTCTTTCCATATTTTTCAGCGGCTTCAGCCCCTTGTTTATGGATTTCAATCATAATCTCATGAAGCTTTTTATCGGTTTGTTCGAATGTCCAGGATTCACGCATGCTGTTCTGTGTCATTTCCAGTGCGGAGGTTGCAACCCCACCAGCATTCGCAGCTTTTCCAGGACCAAATAGAACGCCATTGTCAATGAAATAATCAACCGCATCCGGCGTACAAGGCATGTTTGCTCCTTCGCTTACAGCAATACATCCATTTTTTGTTAATGTTTTTGCTTCATCCAGGTTTAATTCATTTTGTGTTGCACAGGGAAGTGCAATATCACACTTCGTATCCCAAATGGATCCACCTTCGGTATATTTTGCACTCTTGTGTTCGGATGCATATTCTTTAATGCGCTTACGTTCAATGTTCTTCAACCGAAGTACCGTGTCCAACTTAATACCCGTTTCATCAACGATATACCCATTGGAATCAGATAGTGCAATCACTTTTCCACCCAATTCATGGATCTTCTGGGTAGCAAACTGTGCCACGTTTCCAGAACCAGAAACAACGCATACCTTGCCTTTGAAATCTTGTCCTTTGGTTTTCAACATTTCTTCTACATAATATACGGTTCCATATCCTGTAGCTTCCGTACGAACCAAGGATCCACCCCATCCAATGCCTTTTCCTGTAAGAACACCTGTAAATTCATTGCGGATTCGTTTATACTGCCCATACATAAAACCGATTTCTCGACCACCAACCCCGATATCTCCAGCAGGAACATCGGTGTCGGGTCCAATGTGGCGGCATAATTCCGTCATAAAGCTTTGACAAAATCGCATGACTTCATTATCAGTCTTACCTTTCGGATCAAAATCGCTTCCACCTTTTCCTCCACCAATGGGACGGGTTGTCAGCGCATTCTTGAAAATTTGTTCAAATCCAAGAAATTTTATAATACTAAGATTTACAGATGGATGAAACCGTAACCCACCCTTGTAGGGACCAATTGCACTGTTAAATTCTACTCGGTATCCTCGATTTACGTGTACTTTGCCACTATCATCTACCCAAGGAACGCGAAACATAAGCACCCGTTCTGGTTCAATAAGTCGTTCTAAAATACCTGCTTCTTGAAATTCGGGATGTTCATTGACTACGCCCTCGAGGCTAAAAAGAACTTCTTTTACGGCTTGTAAAAATTCAGTTTGATCGGGATTCGTGGCTTGCACTTTATCCCATACTTGCGATACATAAGACATATATTTCTCCTTATTTGATAAAAGTGAGTTTGGCTAATGGGTGGGATCGATCAGTCTCCGCTAGCCCATCCGAAGTGTTCACATTCATAGTATAATGAAGCGATCTTCGTTTGACTACCACAACCCATCCCAT
Organism: uncultured Spirochaetia bacterium; assembly: GCA_964414635.1. Taxonomy (GTDB): domain Bacteria; phylum Spirochaetota; class UBA6919; order CAYPZJ01; family CAYPZJ01; genus CAYPZJ01. Next base: position 17,203 of record CAYPZJ010000006.1, on the reverse strand, counting down.
TGGGGAAAAATTTCTCCGATTTATGAAAAAAAATGAAAAGATTCACATAACCCGACAGAACCGTGCTCTACCCATTTACATTATTGGTATTAAAGCTGCTTTCCCATACCGCTATAATCCATTCAATAAGTCGAGGTAGTTTTTCATTCCATTTCTGATTAAGCAAAATTTTGAGTATTTTTGACTTGTCTTCCAAGTATCCGCTACCTGTATAGATACATCAAATCAAGTTAACTCAATTTTCCAATTGACATCTATATTTAATCCTGCTATACTCCACCACAAGTATGCTTGGTAATGATGTTTGGATGGTTTTCAAGCATCCTTCCAAAGCAATGTATCCCCGCTCCGCTTTGTACAGCAAAAGGTTGACATCATGCGATTATTTTTAAAGTATGTAATTTATTTGTCATTCATGCTATGCTTCCATGTATTAATTGCAAATATCGCAGTTACAGCATCCGAAGAGGATAAACCCTATATCGGTTTTTATAGCGATACAATCACAGATATTCCTGAACCATTCCAACAGGCGTATTCCATAGCGATTCAGGTAAATTTTATTGTTCCCTATTCCAGTGCACACCGAGCAGGAATCCAAACAGGCGATCTTATCGTCCAAATAAATGGCGAATCCTTCGATGAAACCAAACTTAAAGAGGATGGGTTTCGATCGTATCTGTATAATTATCAGGTTGGGGAAACCATCAGTTTAACCATAATCCGAAAGCGAATCTGCTATGAAGATACGCTTCATCATGTGGATAATCAAACGATCGAATCGCTTCTTCCTTTTTCCGAAGAAAATTTTTATGGGAACCTTCCTGAAATTATGGCAAATCAACCCCCTGGCGCTTCGATTTCAATTGAAGCCTATACAGAACTGCAACAAATTATGGTACCCGTTTTATTATCCTGTCGTTCTATGTATGAACAAAGCAACCGAATCATTATTCCTGACGAAGAAGCATTCCCAGGAGCATTCTGGGGAGACGCTCGCTTTGAAGACCGTATTCTGAAAACTATTGAAACAAACGAGTGGAACGAATCGTTTAACGACTTACAAAAACGGTTGAAAAGTGTTGAAGTAGGCGACGATGGATACCGTCTTCCATTAATCCGTTTTATTCACAACAACCCATTAAAAACGGAAAACCTGGTGGACTATTTGCTAACCCAATTTTTTCCAAACACTTCTCTTAATCAATTAGAGCAGGATCCCTTGCTTACAATTTTGGAAGCGTGCAAATCGCAGGTCTTCCCAAACGATGAATTGGATCTACATGAAACAACGGCTGGATTACTGGATATCACTCAATTAAAGGATCTTCCCTCGGTGATTCAATTTATAAAAATGATATTTGGATTAAGTCATGAGTGGCTGGAGGTTGCTTTTAGTCATATTGATGATGATGAACGGGAATTGATTGCTACTGAGATGGAAGGAATGCTGGACTTCTTTGCCCAAGATATTTATGTACATAGCAATCCAGACCGAAACGCGTGGAAACAACATTATAAAATTATTCAGTATGGGAAACGTCTGGATTATATGGCGTTATATCAAGCGGCTGCGCTGTTCTCCATCTTACGGAATCCGGTATTCATTAACCATATCGTTGGGGTGCTTTTTGAAACATATGATGAAGCGGAGCGTGCGCAATCCATTTTATATGAGGAAGATTCACCTTATGGTAAATTTATGATAGGTGGAACGGCTCGCAACTGGCATCGAACTAACACCGCGTTTTTGATTGATTTAGGAGGAGATGATTTCTACACTAATAATTCCGGATCCTCTACCGATACCATTCCTGCTTCCATTCTGATTGATGTGGAAGGCAACGATGCATATGAAACAACCCATCCCTTTTCCCAGGGTACTGGGTTCTTGGGGTTGGGATACCTCGTAGACCAACAGGGTGACGATCAATACATATCAATTAAATGCGGACAAGCACTAAGTGTGATGGGCGTGGGAGTATTGGAAGATAACCAAGGAAATGATTGGTATCGAGGACGATACATCCATCAGGCTGTAGGAGCCTGGGGGGCTGGAATATTGTTGGATAAATCGGGGAATGATCACTATGAAAGTCATATTGTAAGTCAAGGTGTTGGATTACCCGGAGGATTTGGAGTTCTATGGGATAGGATGGGAAACGATTCCTATTATTCGAAGGGACGAGAACCTACGGGATATGGCACTCCGGGAGTTTTTGATGGGTGGTCTCAAGGAATGGGCGTAGGATACCGGGAGTTTGCTTCGGGGGGATTAGGATTGTTATGTGATGATCAAGGGGAAGATCGCCTGGAAGCAGGAAACTTTTCGCAAGGCGGGGGATATTACTTTGGGACAGGAATTCTAGTAAATCGAGGCATCCAAGCGGATCAATACATTGGATCCCGTTACAACCAGGGTTTTAGTGCGCATCAAGCGGTGGGAATATTCATAGAAGAAGGCGGGGATGATTTTTATACCACTCGAAATGGTGTTGCACAGGGCTTAGCCTGGGACCAATGCGTTACCCTCTTCCTTGAAAAAGACGGCGATGATATTTATCAAGGAGGATCGTCTTTCTCTCAGGGAGCCAGTGCACACAACAGCGTCACACTATTTTATGATCTTGATGGAGCGGATTTTTACGACTACAACACTATCCAGGCACGTGCAGGTGGAAATAACTACCATGGAGGCACTAGCTTTTCTTTCTTTTTGGATCAAGGAACCCAAGAGGATCAATATCGTTCTGAGATGACGAATAATTCAACCCGTAGTCATCCAGAATATGGGATCGCAATCGATGAATAATTTTAAATGACTACCTTGTATTGTCAATTTGTATTTTTCGCAATATCTTCTGGACGCATACCTTCATAAGGCTTTGTGCAAAAACACATTCACATCGGAAGGAGCTTTACCATGCCAAGCGTCCATGATATCCGTATCCACTTTCTTAAACATGCATCCTGGGTTGATCCCGATCGCACTTGTGATCAGGTACTGTTTGGTGATAGAAATAAGGAAGTCTCGACGGTTGGGGTTGGCTGGTATCCATCCATGGAAAATTTACAAGCAGCAGCACAACTAAACTGCGACCTGTTCATCACTCATGAGCCTCTTTTCTGGGCATATAACGACCCCCCTGATAGCCGCTGGAACTGGCGGGAACCCAGTTTAACTAAAATTGATTTTCTTAATCAGACAGGGATGGCAGTTCTACGTGAGCATGACTCATGGGATAACTGGCGTTCTATTGGGATACGAGATTCCTGGGCTTCATTTTTAGGGTTGGATGATTTTTGTGAAGAGGATCGCACCCGATGGCATGCCATGTATAAGATAAACCCGACTCCTCTAAAAGACTTTGCCATTCATATTCTAAAAAAAATTCAATCATTAGGGGAGGATAGCATCCAAATTTTGGGGGATCCCCAACGAATTATTACACGTCCTTCACTGGGTGTGGGGTGTGGAGGACCGGATATGGACATGATTGAACGTGGATCCGATTGCTGTATTGTATGTTATGATGGTGCATCGTATTGGTCTACTCGAGAACGCTTGCATGCAGCGGGGGCAGCTGTTATCACCCTGGAACATGGAACCACGGAGATGCCGGGTATAAAGAATCTTGCGCTCTACGTTGCACAAATATTTCCAGAGCTCACCGTTCACTATCTGGATAACCATCCTCGCACGTGGACCATTTCCAACCGGGATATCGAGTAATCAAGAGTATTAATTGTTTAAGGAAACCCTATGAAACCAACACTTGTAGTCCATTGTGGAGCTGATGACGAAGAAAATCCATTCTTGCAGGAAAAAGAAAAGGTTTTTAAACAAGTTCTGGCAGTAGGAAAAGAGATGCTCCAAAAAACCGATGATTCGTTGGATGCAGTCGTGACTGCAATCAAAATCCTTGAGGATTCTGGTTATACGGATGCAGGATGCGGAAGTTTCATTCAACTAGATGGTACGGTTCGTATGGACGCTTCTTTGATGGGGAGTGATTTACGAGCAGGAGCCGTCGTACAAATTGAATGGACTCAAAATCCAATCGCTGCTGCTCGCATTTTATTTGAAAGCGACTTACATGTAATCCTATCCGGAAAACAAGCAACCCAGTTTGCTGATAAGATGGGGCTCCCTCGGTTTACCAAAACAAGCCAATTCGCCAATGATATGTATAAAACGTATCGAGCCAAAATCAAGGACCCGTATGATTATCAGGAAGTATCCCACGCGTTTTTAAACGATTTAATTGAGAAGAAAACGGGTACAGTTGGTGCAGTCGCTATTAATTCGGAAGGATATATTGTTGCAGGCACTTCAACAGGTGGACTTCGTTCGGGTTATCCTGGCCGGGTAGGAGATTCCGCTATTATTGGTGCAGGTACCTACGCAAATGAACGAGCTGGCATTTCAGTAACTGGTGTAGGTGAGAAGGTGATAAAGCTTACATTAGCCAAAACCGTTTATAATAGTATCACACGTGGAATGGCTCCACAAGCAGCATGCGAATTAGGAGTGCAGGAATTAGCCCAGGCTCATGCAGTAGGCGGTATTGTTGCTGTTGATCGCGAAGGTCGCTATGGAGCCGCATTTAATACAAAAACCATGATCTGGGGAGCAGCAACCGTATGATAACACCTCGTATTCTTGTTCATTGTGGTGCCGATGCAAAAACATTTGTTTCCGAAAAGAAAGAAGTCTGTAATGCTGCCGTAACTGCGGGGCTTGATGCTCTTCGAAAAACGGACGATGCAGTATCTGCGGTGGAAGCAGCAATACGAAAATTAGAAAGTTCAAAATATATGGACGCTGGAGTTGGAAGCCATCTTCAATTGGATGGTAAAATCCGAATGGATGCAGGTATCATGACCAGCGATTTTAGGGCTGGAGGAGTGCTTCAAATAGAGGGGGTGCGGCATCCCATTGTGGTTGCTCGAAAATTACTGGATTTGGGGTTTCATCTCTACTTATCCGGTGAACATGCGACCCAGTTTGCTCGCAGGATGGGTGTTCCAGAGTACGAGTCACCATCGAAAGAAAATGTAGAATTATACAAGCAGTTCCGAAAGCGTATCAAAGACCCCTATGATTATAACGAAATTGCCCAAACTCTTGCGGATGATCTCGTTCACCGAAAGGACACAGTCGGAGCGATGGCTATTGATTCCAAAGGGATCATCGTAGCAGGATCCTCAACAGGTGGACTCCGTTCAGGTTTTCCTGGAAGAATCGGAGATTCGGCATTAATAGGGAGCGGCATCTACGCGCATTCTCGTGCAGCGGTTGCTGCTACCGGTACTGGGGAGGCAATCATTCGATTAACCGCTTCCCAAGATGTGTATGATGCTATTGCAGCGGGGATCGAGCCTCAGAAAGCATGCGAACAGATGGTCGAGAAACTTACCCAACTGAAAGCCGTTGGTGGGATCCTTGCTATGACCAAAACAGGGAAAATCGGTATGGCATACAATTCGGAAATGTTGTTATATGGGATGGGCGAACTCTAATTCATAAAGGCTTCTTTACGGAGTACACTTCCATCTTTGTTGTAGACTATTTTCTCCTTGGGTTTTCCCTCTTCATCATAGAATAAGGCTTCCTTGGGTACACCCGATGGATAATAGCTTGTTTGACTCCGAATCGTGTCATTTAAAAAACTTTTATCCTCTTTTAGAGAGCCATCTGAATAATAAGTACAGTGATAACGGATCTGATTCCCTTGCTCATCATAGGTTTCGGAAGACACCAATCGATTTTGTTTATCCTTTTTTTGTTTCATTAGAAGATTCCCGTCTTTTTCTTCTTCAATCAACACCCCTCCCTCATCAAAATAGGTAAACTGGTATTCTGAAACCGTTTTATTTTGGTGGATCCCCCATTCTTCCTTCCGCTGTGAAACAATGCGGTTATTTTGATCTAGATAATAGATATAAACCGATTTTTTTATCCCCTGTTGATCATAAAAAGTCCACTGTATCTGAGTATCCGTTGGATACGCATGAATAGAATAATATTGCAGATATCCTTCGTTGATCTCTTCGGTAAAAAGGATCCGCCCCTCTTCATTAAATCCCACCAAAAAACCTGTTCCCTTAACGGAATCCGAAATTGGTTGTTCTCCATAATATTGTGGAACTTGTCCCAGTTCTACCACCTGTTGTTGGTAAAATTTAGTTTGAACCGCTTGCTGTTCCAGTTCCAAAAGTTTTTCGGGGATTACACCAGGAGCGGCTTCCAGGATTTCCGGGCCATGCCCTTCCTGTATTTGCCCGGGTTGCTTTTCTGCATGGTTCCCGGATTGATTACATCCAAGCATTAGTATGATACATAAAAAACATATCCCGTTTCGCATAGTGATTCTCTCCCCTAGGTTCCATTTCTGTCAGCCTATTGAACACCATGGTGCCACACATAATGCACTGATTTCTTGAAAAGCATACTCCTTTTTCTAGAATGAATACCAATCGTTGCCATCTTATGAAAGACCCGCTATATTAGATTATATAAACGAACGGTTTTCCAAGAACCAAACCTATTTAGACAAGTGATACATAACGACTGCTACCACAATCTTTGGAATAATAATGCCTACCGAGCAACCAGTTCTTTCTGTTCAACACCTCCAAACCTACTTTGCTCAATCCAAGGGGCAGTATACGCTCCCTGTAGTTGATGATGTCAGTTTTGATATCCATGAGGGGACTGTTCTGGGTTTAGTTGGTGAATCGGGTTGTGGGAAATCCATGACAGCTTTATCAATCATGCGCCTGCTTCCTCAAAAAGTGTGTCAAATTATGGGTGGGAATATTCTGTTGGAACAACACGACCTGCTTTCTTTTTCTGAAAAAGAGATGGAACAGATCCGAGGCAATCAAATCAGTATGATTTTTCAGGAACCCATGACCGCATTAAATCCGGTTTTCCCTATTGGATCCCAAATGAAAGCAATACTCGAGGCACATACAACGAATACGTTGAAAGAAAATAAGGAATGGGTTGAAGATATCCTACATAGAGTACAACTCCCCGATCCCGTGGGACATATGAACGAATATCCCCATCAGCTATCTGGTGGGATGAAACAACGGGTACTCATTGGGATGGCACTGTTATGTAACCCACTTGTAATCCTAGCGGATGAACCAACCACCGCTTTGGATGTAACCATCCAAGATGAAATCATTCAATTGCTGCGTAAGTTAAAGGAAGAGGATCATTTAGGAATGCTATTTATTAGTCACGATCTTGGAGTCATCAGTCAACTTAGCGATAAGATCGCGGTTATGTATGCTGGTCAGATTGTGGAATACGGATCAGAAAGCGATATCCTGACGAGTCCCATGCATCCATATACACAAGGATTATTGCAAGCCATGCCACAGATTCATAAGCGGACAACACGATTACACCCCATTGCTGGAAGAGTGATTGAACCGTCGCAGTATCCTATTGGATGTCGGTTCCAGAACCGCTGTTCCCACAAAAAATCACAATGCACAGAAAGACCTCCTGGACTCACTTCACGTACTGAAGATCATTTCTGCCGTTGTTGGGTATTTTAGAGTATGGATACAAGCACTACGTTTACTCCCCTAGTCCATACCGAGCATTTGGGAAAATGTTATCCCATACAATCTCGTGGAAATGAAGAAAGGACAGAAGCGCGTGTAATAAATGATGTTTCCATATCGATAGATCCAGGAATAACCCTTGGACTGGTAGGGGAATCGGGTTGTGGGAAGAGTACGCTTGGAAAGTTGCTTGCACAAATTATTTTCCCCACTTCGGGCACAATATGGGTGAAGGGGAAACCGATTCTTCCATCGGAATCAGCTTCCGTTCGGTTCGCCCAACAACATATCCAGATGATTTTCCAGGATCCATATGAATCCTTGAATCCTAGAATGCCTATCCAAAAATCATTACGTGAGCCTTTAAAAATTAATACCCAACTCAAAGCATCTTCCCTTCAAGATCGGATGATTCAATTATTGAATCAGGTAGGGCTGCATACGTATACATTGGTGCGGAATCAGG
>CAYPZJ010000006.1:0-9140 GCA_964414635.1 uncultured Spirochaetia bacterium | reverse complement strand
GGTTGGATCCTTCTTCCTTACAAAAATACCCCCATGAATTTTCAGGGGGGCAACGTCAGCGAATCTGTATTGCACGTTCCTTGGCTTTAGAACCTGAATTAATAATCTGTGACGAAGCCGTGAGCGCATTGGATGTGTCGGTGCAAGCACAGATCCTCAATCTGCTTCAGGACATAAAGCAACAATTGCATATCACCTATTTATTTATCTCCCATGATCTTGGAGTTGTACATCATATTGCTGATAAGATTGCGGTTATGTATCTGGGATCCATTATAGAATACAGTCTGACAGACGACTTATTTAAGACACCACGTCATCCCTATACCAAACGCTTGTTGGATGCGATCCCAAAGCTAAGAAAGGAACCCCTTCCGCTATCTCAGTTAACCAAGAGATCAGTATCGGAGATTCCTTCGCCATCCCATATCCCACCAGGATGCCCCTACCATCCCCGTTGTTCCAAAGCACAAGCACAATGTACCACACACTGTCCCCCCTTGGAACAGATCAACAAAAATCAAGCGGTTGCATGTTGGTATCCATATTGATAAAAGCCAGATTGGAATATAGTTTTTTGAGTAATTAGGTTGAATGAATTGAATTATGTTCAGCTTGTTGGTTTGTAACGATTAACGATGATTAAAGGTGGATAATGCCATGGGGTTTTTTCGTAGGGAAAACCGACGAATTTCATAATGTAGATGTGGTCCTGTTGACCGTCCGGTAGACCCCACCAAACCGATGCGATCCCCCCGACTTACTCGTTGTCCTTTGCGTACTAGGATGGAACTAAGATGTCCGTAATAGGTCTTGTAATGATATCGATGTCCGATAATTACCAGTTTTCCATATCCTCCTGCCCATCCGGCATGCAGCACCTCTCCAGATTGCGATGCTCGTACTGGGGTTCCCATGGGAGCGCCTAAATCAACGCCTCCATGATACGTACGTTTATGAGTAAACGGATCCTGACGCCATCCCATGGGGGATGTTACACGCAATCGTCCTGCTAAAGGGGGAAGAAACGTTCGATGATTAAAATATGCCCATTCATCTTGGGAGAGTTTCCCACCCGGTATGAAAATCTCCTCTCCCTGATATAACGTATCCCGAGTAATCTCATTAATTTGTTTTAGGACTAACGGTGCTAATTTATATTCTTGTTGTAGGCTCAAAAAGGTTTGTGTTTCTTCCACCTGATATAAAATTCCACGCATGTTGGGAATAATAATAGTCATTCCTTCTTGTACGGCTTCAATACTAGGAATATTATTCACAGAAATAAGAGTATCAGGATCCAATCCCATCTTGGATGCTATAAGGAAGATGTTTTCGCCCTCTCGGATGCGATATTCTGCATAGGAAAGCTGGGGAATAGGGATGGGATTATTTTCTATAGTAATAATGCGATGTTGGAGTTGTCGAATCAACATTTGGTTCCCAGCAATAGAACTGCGGAACGATTGATACACGCCATCCCGATTGGATAAAAATGTTATGGAATATTGAGAAGCATTCCCTGCAGTGATCGCAAGGAGTACCAAAATACATGGCAGCCAAATTTTGATATGTTGCATAACCCGTTTTCCTGAATTAAGCTACTTACGTTTTCGATCGTTTTACAACAATACTTAGAATTTTTTCCGTTTGTGATTATCTTCAAGCTATGAATTATCAAAAAATCCTATCCATCCTACAAACAATTATGACCGATGCAGGACACTTGTTTGAAACGGATTTTCGAGGGGATTTTAAACGGTGGGAGAAAGGCGAAGGAGATTGGGTATCGGCGGTAGATATTGAAATCCAGAACTATCTGATATCCGCATTAAGCAAGGAATTCCCCTCGTTCCACTTTATGGCAGAAGAACAAGAAGCTTCTCGTGTATTTGGTAGAGAGCGAACTTGGATCATCGATCCCATCGATGGAACCAATAATTATATACATGGAATCCCCCAATGCTGTATTTCCGTCGCCCTTTATCAGGAGCGTTCTCCACTGCTTGCCGCAGTGTATCAACCGATTGGGTCAAACTGGTACACAGCAATCAAAGGGGAAGGTGCTTGGTTTAATGGAGCCCGTTTATATGTATCAAGTAATACGGAGCTAAAACGGGCGGTGGTGTTTCTGGGTATGCATCTCACCAAACAGCCCGATTTCGATATTTGGAATTTCCTCTGTGAATTAGAAGATCAAACGCAAGCATTACGTCGATTTGGCTCCCTTGCTCTGGATAGTTGCCTGATTGCAGAACAACGGGGGGATCTCATGATAACCACCCGATCAAATCCCTGGGATATTGCTGCTTCCTTACTTATTGTGAAAGAAGCGGGTGGGAAGGTAACCGATTTCCAAGGACGAGAGGATCCTACTTCCCGTTATCTATTATTCTCCAATGGGGGATTGCATGAGGCTGCGTTAGCGCTAATTCAATCACATTTAACCCCATCTAACGAATAACCAGGTGCATTGGTTTGGTTATTGTTTTAGAACACTTATTCTTGACCTTCTAAATGAATGTGTTTATATTGCGTACGAAGAACCTTTGATTCAGCATGGAGGACCATTATTCAAGTTATCCTTGTTTTATTACCTGTTTCCATACTCATTCTATCAGTAATATTTCATGAAGTGGCGCATGCATGGAGTGCTAATAAACTGGGAGATCCCACTGCAAAAGAAGCAGGACGATTAACCCTTAACCCTATCCCACATATTGATTTATTTGGCTCTATCATTATTCCAGGCGCATTGATTATTATAAACCTTGCTTCCGGTGGGATAGGTTTTATTATTGGCTGGGCAAAACCCGTTCCTGTAAATCCCCAAAATTTTAAGCGCTACCAACGAGATGATACCCTGGTATCTCTTGCAGGACCCGCATCCAATTTTATTCTAGTCTTTTTCATAGCAATCCTTAGCGCAATTATCATGGGGTCCGCCTCGGAAAACACCATGATGAATCTTTCGCAAGCATTTTCTACGGGGGATCTAACCAATGTACTTCAAGTCGGCGCAATAGGTTATTTTGTAATTATTGCATTTTATGGTATTTACATTAATGTATTGCTTGCGCTGTTTAATCTTCTACCTGTTCCACCGTTAGACGGCTCTCATGTTGTTACTCATCTATTACCCCAATCCCTGAAAGAACCCTACATGAGGCTAGGAGCGTATGGGATTTTTATTATTCTTGGTCTGATTTTGCTTCCACGCTACTTATTCAATGCGAATCCGTTTTTTGATTTAGTGCGCACCCTAGCAAATCCTTTTTTGAGTTTTGCTGGGTTACAATAGATTTGGGATTGTATTATGCACACGCAATGCTTCCCAAACTACCTGCAGGCTAATCGAATACTGGATCGTTCTGTTGATAGTGAAATACGGGTACCATCTACTAACATAACGCTGAAAGGAGTGTTTTCCATTCTATGGATGAGACAAAACCTAAACGAATCATTAAAGTAAAAGCCAAACCAAAATCAAGCGAAGCCGCTCCGTTATCGAATAGTTCAGAAACCTTCTCCAAGACGATCGATTCAACACGAAACGATAATGCGGGCTTGGAATCCCATCCCAACCTCTTACAGGGCATGGTCACCGATCTTGGCATACAAGCCCATCAAATTATAAAAACCATTGAGCTACTTTCAGAAGGGAATACCATCCCGTTTATCGCACGATATCGGAAAGAAGCAACCGGGACGTTGGATGAAGTTGCTATACAGAATATCCGGGATCGGTATGAGTATCTTAAAGAGCTAACCGAACGGAAAGCATATATTCTTAAAACCATTGACCAACAAGAAAAATTGACACCTGAGTTAGAGAGTAAAATCCAGGACTGCATGGTTAAACAGGATTTGGAGGATCTCTTTCTTCCCTATAAACCGAAAAGACGAACCAAAGCAACGATCGCCCGTGAGGCGGGATTAGAACCATTAGCCGAAATTATACGTACCCAACAGCTTTCCTATGGTGATCCCATGGAACTTGCAAAAGACTATATCAATCCTGAAGCGAAGGTGGATACCCCTAAAAAAGCGCTCGAGGGTGCTAGCTTCATCCTTGCTGAAGAATTAGCTGAGCAAGCGGATGTCCGCAAACACATACGGAAATTAACCTTTGATCAGGGTATTATTCTTACCCAGGTTACAAAAGCCTATAAGGAGCAACCTTCCAAGTTTGAACAATATTATGACTATAAAGAGCCTGTGAAAGAAATTCCTCCCCATCGTTTCCTTGCTATCCGCCGAGCGGTTCAGGAAGAGGTGATTACCGCATCGATTACCGTGGATATCGAAACGATTGAACCGATACTGGAACGAAAAGTGATTCGAAACAAAAACTCCATCTTTGTTTCCATTCTCCGTGCGATGTATAAAGATGCGTATACCCGTCTTCTTGCACCCGCTATTGAAACGGATATTTGGACCGAACTAAAAAGTAAGGCAGATGACGCCTCCATCCAAGTATTCTCAAAAAACTTGCGGGATCTATTGCTCCAACCACCCGGGGGGAATAAATGGGTGATGGGGATTGATCCTGGATTTCGTACTGGATCAAAGATTGCCATCATCGATGAAACAGGGAAATTCATCACACATGAAACGATCTTCCCCGTTCCACCACAGAACAAAGCGGAGCAAGCCGCCCAAACGGTGATCCAACTTATAAAAAAATATCCCATTGAAATTATTTCCATTGGGAATGGTACGGCTTCCCGCGAGTTGGATGCGTTTGTCACTGAGGTATTACGAAATAATAAGGATGTAATAGGAACCAATCGCACCCTGGAAAAATATGTGGTCAACGAAAGTGGTGCATCTATATATTCCGCTTCTGAAATTGCGCGGAAGGAATTCCCGAGCTTAGATGTGAGTATTCGAGGTGCGATTAGCATCGCGCGACGTATTCAAGATCCTCTAGCGGAATTAGTAAAGATCGATCCCAAATCCATCGGAGTGGGGCAGTATCAGCATGATGTAAATCAGCCGTTACTAAAAAAATCCCTTCAGGAAACGGTAGAGTCGTGTGTTAATTTTGTTGGTGTGGAGCTCAATACTGCAAGTGAATCCCTTCTTTCGTATGTGGCTGGGATTGGTCCCCGGGTGGCAGGTCAAATCGTGGAACATCGAAATTCACAGGGGCGGTTTACAGATCGACAATCCTTAATGGAAGTGAGTGGATTTGGTCCCAAAGCATTCCAACAAGCGGCAGGTTTTCTTCGAATTCGAGAAAGTTCCAATCCATTGGATGCATCAGCAGTACATCCTGAACGATACGAGGTGGTTAATCAAATGATTTCCGATATTAACCAACCGTTGGAGCGGGTAATGGGACAACCTTCTATTATAGAAACAATCCAGATTAAAAAATATGTATCGGATGATGTTGGGATCCCCACACTGGAAGACATCATTACCGAACTGAAAAAGCCCGGGCGAGATCCTCGTGAGGGGAAATTAGGACCTCAATTTGATGATCGTATTATGAGTATTGAAGACTTAAAACCAAACATGGTTCTCGAAGGAACGGTAACCAATATCACACACTTTGGTGCCTTCGTTGATATTGGAGTGCATCAGGATGGGCTCGTACACATTTCCGAACTGGCAGATCGATTTGTGAAAGACCCCATGGAAGTGTGCCAGGTCCATCAAATTGTTCGGGTGAAGGTATTGGATGTGGATGTGGTTCGCAAACGGATTCAACTCTCGATGAAACAGGCTTAGTACGCCCATTCCACGAGCAACCCATAGTGATCCGCATCGCCCAGCCTCACATATTCTGCGTTAATGGGTTGAGCGTCATTGGAGAATCCATGATCAATTCGAACTAAAGGTAATCGGGTTGGAAAACTAAACCCCAATCCCCATCCAGCGGTATCAAATGCGGAATGAAAACCCTGTTTTTGGATTTCTTGGAATTGCATCGAATACGGAGTAAAATTCCAATCACCTGTAATTAACATTATGGGATCACCTCGGTTAAAAAACAGCCATCCATAATTTTGTGCTAACTTAAATATATAGTGAATATCCAGCATCATCCCATCCCGCACACTTGCAGCCAGTTCCAAGTCTTTCCCCACCGCACCAATTCCCTGCTGCATGGTCAACCAAGGTCCCCATCCTGGAAAATGAATATTAAAAAGTAGTATATCAGCGGAATCAGATTGTTCCAACGTTGCCATCATAATGTGAAACCGACTATAAAATTGATGGGGTTTCAAAAGTTTGTTGCGAAGGGCTTGCCGAGTAAATAAAGCAATTCCAAAGATAGAGTTCCCTTGCTCATCCAAATGAATAAACTGACAGGTATCCTGCGATTCCCCCGAACATGGCATCACATGGGGATGCGTTACCAAATAAGTTTGGATGCTTAAAACCGTTTCTTTACTCACTTCCTGTATTTGAAGAATATCAATGGTTGGTAAATAGGTTTTGAGTGCCCCTAGCTTTTCTAAAGGTTGCCCATACACATTGGCAGAGAGAACCCGAAGGGTATGAGATGGGGTTACATCCATATACACCGGAGCAATATGAATTTGAAAGGAAGTTATCACAGGAATCCCTGCACACAAAAACATAACCCCCGCAAACACACGGAGGCGCTTCCATACCAGAGTTAAAACCAATAGGATGGTTCCCGTGATTAACATCACAAGCGACATCCACGGATAAAAATGGCTACCAATCCAAAAGAGCACGCTTTTTTGTTGAAGCGGTGTATATAACGAAACAACACCCAAAAAGAGCACTCCCAAATGGAAGCATATCAGGATGATAATAAGAGTATACCGAAAACCAGTCATCATTGTATGGCTAAACGCGGGAAGGTTAACTGAAAAGGGAGTGCTTTACACACTCCCTCAAAACATAATTAAATCAAATTACCATTTTTTTTCATGGCATTCAAAACATGAAGGACCAGCCATCCCCAGCAGTTCTTGTCCATGACAAGCAATACAGTTTTGTGTTGGGTTATCAAATCCTGGGCGATGCTTGTGTCCACCAAATGCTTCGGTATGATCTGCCGGTGGATTATATTGCTTTTCTGTTTCGGTTGCAGCATCTTCAGTAGCAGGTTCTGTAGGTTCCTCCGTTTCGCTTGCGGATTCTGTTGCTTCATCTGGTTGATTAGCTTCGGGAGTATCTTCCGTTGGTTCGGGTGTTGGTTCGGGTGTCGGTTCGGGTGTCGTTTGATCTGCTGGTTCTTCTGTTTGTGGTTTGTTGTCAACCTTACTACCTTGATCAGCTTGGTTCTTGCTATTGTTACATCCTGCTAAGGTTAAACTACTGATTGCAAAAATAGCAGCAACAAGGATAGCAACCAGAGTTAATAAAGTGTGACGTGCTTTCATACTGTCTATCTCCTAAATGTACTAAAATACTAGTAAAAAGATAATAAAACTATTTCCTTTTTTCAATTTTTCAATGGATGAATGGATGAATCTCAAAGTAATGAAAAAATATTTAAGACAACCTCAGAGGGAGAAAGGGTCTTTGCGAGAAGCGCCGAAGTAATCTTTATTATACAGAGATTGTTTCATGTTGTTCGCAATGACTTTGTACTTGTTTCATCAGTATGAGATTCATCCTTTTTCAATGAATTACCTACATCAGCCCTGCCCTCTTCGCATGCTATTCAAAAAGAACATCCATTAGTAAAATCGGATGCCTAATAGTTGCTTAACATCGTGTACTATCTTACGATAAGCGGTTTCTCGCTGCTTCTCATGAAGCTGGGAGTGCATCTGTTCTAATTCTGCGGAAATCCGCTGTTCCACTGCCGCTTGCATATCCCTTGGCAAGCGGTGATGATGGAAATCGTACCATGGATCGCCTTCTCCAAGATAAATACCCATCTGACGGGAAAATATCTGTGGCTTTTGATATGGTAAAGGAATATAAACCAAATCAGAAAAGAGCATCTGGGGTTGAGGTTGGACAGCAAAACTTCTCCCATCCGTGTTGCGTGGGTAATATAGCCATATTGCAAAATGGATGCTCACCAATTCCAAATCAGTAATAACCCCTTCATAACGAATCCCAAGACGATATACTTCAGTACAAACATCGCGATGCAACATACGAATATCCTCTGTTATCGTTGCAGATGCGATCGGGTACGCTTGAAGGGATTCTTCAACGGGAGGCATATCAGAATAAGGCAGTGATGTAACACCTTGGATAACTTTTTGGATAATACCTGCCCGGATTGAATCGGTTAAACCTGGATGCATACGGGCTGCCTGATACAGACGCTCTAAAAATATACGCTGCCCATTTGCAACCGGTTGTATTGCTGAATCATCTTCCAAACCCAATTCAGAAAAAAGCGGCTGCATCACATTCTGTGGAGGAAGTGGTTTCTTCTGTAGCTGGGTATGGATGCGTTCAAGTGTGTGCTGTATCGTATTATTGAAACATTCATTAAAGGATATAAATCGAACATGGGGATAACCCATCTTATCAAACAATTCGGTGAGAAGCTGATAGGCATGGGTTTTTGCAGAATCAAAAATACGTTGTTCTTTTGCGTATTGACATGAGGTTTGAATGGCTTCTTGAAGTAAGGTTGATTCTATAATCCCAGGTACTGTACGTGTTGCATCAACAGATAAAATATAATGCATCCGTTGCTCTTTGGTTAAACTCGACAATTCCATCAGTCCTGCATGTAAAATACGTAGGGGGGGAAGATAAATTTCAAGTAAGGGTGTGTCTTGTTGGCTTGTCTGATTGGTCACTGAAGAAGAAGATTCGACTACTTGAAACCGAATGGTGTTATCGTTTGTAAAATCGTACCCCGCTAGGATCTCAATGGGGAAAATGCGTCGAAACGTATGGCTTGAGTATCGATTCTCCACATACATTTCATCAAGATACTTTCCCGTCGCCAATTTTAATATTCGTTTCATCTGTTCCATCTGAATGGAAGTAATTCGATTCTCGGTAGAATAAATGGAGAGTAATCCCGTTTGAAACAAAATAACGAAGATCACTCCAGCAATCGCGACGATCCCTACAATCAGGACCAGAGGATTGGCTCCGATCCATTTCGGCAATTTCTTTATGATACGCATGATCTAGTATTCCTTCTAACGATCCATCGTAGCGGGGATTCCATC
>CAYPZJ010000005.1:0-31240 GCA_964414635.1 uncultured Spirochaetia bacterium | reverse complement strand
ATCTTGCAAGATATACTGGGTTTCCAAATCTTTAATAGCCGGAGGTTTTAAGTAATTGTGTGCATATGGATCCGAAATATATATTTCAAAATAATCGGGTACTTCGGAACCCAATTCCACAGCCACTCGTATTCGGTGCAATCGAATAGGTAATGTATTGCGATACTGATTGGTATGAAACAAATGTACCGTTTGTCGTGTCCATTCTTGTGGGTTTGCAGCCCTGAAATGATATTTTTGTTTTAACCCCGTCCCAATGGAAATATAGAAAATCAAATCCGTTTGATTATCCATCCCGTACGTCCAAAAATCCAAGGTTTTCGTCCACAAAGGAAGTTCTACCGGTTCATCAAACACGTAATCTACAAATCCATGCTCTCGATGGATAAAACTTACCCCAAATTTTGTATAGGTATAGGATCGCAAATGTGGTTCCAACGGTAAGGTTTGGGATTCAACCCGTTCTATGTTACTACCAAAAGGATTTCCTGTAAGGATAATTTCGTCAGGCGCATCGATTTGAGGATCAATTTTGTAACCCGCAATAATTTTCATCGCATCGGTAGGATAGTGAATGGCTTCTTGTTTCAATACGGTCTGATTGGGTTCCCAAATTGTATTTCGAGCGGGGATCGCTGGAAAATGTTTAAATACGCGATCAAACTGAAACACATATCCTAAACTTGGGGAGCCATACACGGCAACAATTCCCATTAGCGTAACAAGTCCTATCATTACCAATGGAATCCAGACCCACAGGATATGCTTGAGTGATGGAAATCCACATTGATTCATTATTCATTCCCTAGTTTCTTACTCATCAAAAAAGTAGGAGTAGAAGCCTGGTTGGATTCTTCTATATTAGAAGCAAACATATATAAACGAGGTTTTTCTACAGGTTGGGTAAAGGCTTTTTGGGTGGTTGTTTGAGCGGATGCCCACTCCTTCCACTCTTCGGTTTGTGCTTTCTGCGCGAAAGAATCAGGTAAAACTTTACTTGGTAGATGGATCGTCCCAATTGTAGGAAGATCCTTTTCCATTGCGGGTTGTTGTGGTGGAGACAAAGTATATTGTTTAAAATCAATACGACGCATATGCGTTGGAGCCGGAACTGATTTGTGCGATGGGGGTTTCGGTTTTCGTGGTTGCATAGAAGTACATTGCTGTTGTTTAGGAAATGTAGAAGCAGAAATCGTTCGATGGATTCGGGATAGTATGAATAGCAACAGCAACGTAAGAACGATTAGACCACCCGCAAATGCAAATATGATAATCATACTTTGATTCATTCGTTCTACAAGTATGCGACCATCAAATCCCAATTCAACCGATCCTTCAAATGATCCTTGTACATGAATAGGAGCACGATAAATGATTAGTGGATCGGTTGCATTTATCCCTACTCCGTATGATACTAAGTAGAATGCATCATCAGGTGTCGGGGATGATAAGCTGGTATCATGGTAGGCGCTATGATCAAATTGTGCCAGGTGGTTTCCATCCCGGAAATAAATTAATCGATTTGCAGGATCCTTAATTGCTTGAAATACCAACGTAGGATGCGCCTGGAAGTGTTGATTCAGATTGCGTGTGAAAGCTGCGGGTTGCATCTGTAAAAAATATTGTTGACCAACCAGATTCGCCATCTCAGGCACACCGTCCTGTAAATGGTGAAAGTAGTCCAGTTCAGTTTTTGATCGTACAATAACCGTGCATGCGATGGCTAAGCCAGTTATGATAAGGGTTAGGATTAAAAAGTGACGCATCATTGGATATGCCCCAATCAGAAAGAAGTATTGCTGTACGGCATATCGTCAGAACGGGAAATAACCTTAGTAAAATTATAATAAATCATGACGACCCCGATGGTGTAGTAGCCGGTGAATCTCTTTAATTTGCCCGAGTTGTGAACGATGGCATATAAATAGTATTTCAGACTCTTGTACCAATACCAAATCCTGAATTCCCATCGCCACCACCGAGCTATCTGGAGCATTTACTAATAGATTTTTTGAATCAAATGCAATCATATCCTTTGCTAAAACACATCCGACTTCATCTTTGGGAAGGTATTTTTCAACCGAATCCCAGGTTCCCAAATCATCCCACTGGAAATCGCATTCCAACATATGCAAAGCGGGAAGGTGTTCTATAACTGCAAATTCAATGGATCCAGGGGTTAATTGTGGGAATATCTGTTCCAGATAGGTATATTCGTGGGATGTATTTAAATACGCTTCGATCGATTCAAATAGGGCGGTATCTTGAGGAACAGATTGCTCGCAATGCTGAATAAGAGTCTCGACATTCCATAGATATATCCCGATGTTCCAATGCACATTGCCTTCATTAAGATAATGGGATGCGGTTTCGGGGGAGGGTTTTTCCCGGAATCCCTTCATGGTGTAAACGTTAATGGGTTTAGTAAGTGAAGACGACGTTATTTGACGAAGGGGATCGGAATCATGAAGAATATATCCCAAAGCTGGATTGGGTTCAGTGGGAATCGTACCTAAGGCAACCGGAATGGATGGATTTTCATGAATTAGATTAACACCAACTTGAATGATTTCTCGAAAACGAGATGTGGGTGAAATATGATGGTCTGTTGGGAAAAAACCAAGTGTGAATTCCGATCCGAACTGTTTTTTCATTTTATAAGCAGTTAGTAAAATCGCTGCTAGGGTATCTTTACCGTTAGGTTCAAGGATAAGTTGATCCGGAGATAAATCAGGATATGTTTCTAAAATTGGATCCTGTAGATGACGGTATGAAATAATACGAATCTGTGTGGTCGGTAACCAATTTATAAAACGAGATAATGTAAGTGCCAGCATGGATTGATTACGATGCGTAAGATTTAATAGGAATTTGGGATGATTAAAACGACTTTTAGGCCAAAAGCGTGTTCCGGTACCTCCAGCCATGATGATGGGGTATAAAGAATTCAGTACTGCCATACAAATCTCCGTTGGAAGGAACCGAGTAATGGGTTTAAAAAAAGGAATACATATAGACGGTTCTAATTGCTTTTTCTATTAAGTTTTCTTCTGAAATGTATCGGGTGGATGCAGTATGCTTCAAGATACATCCCAGCATGGATCGCTTAACAAAATGCCCCTCCTATCGTGTATTCGTAGATAATAAAATAATATACTGGTTCAACTCGGTAAATCCCTATCTCGAAGTTAATCTATCCCAATTTCAACCTTGACTTCTGAATATATTCTTACTACCTTTAATAAAGTCGAGATGCCCATCTGCAGGATCTTCAGTATCACTTCTTTTTTTGAGGGAAAGTCAATTATGGAAGAAGCCACGGTAAGTGAAACAACCAATCAAGAATCAGAAGAATTAGAGGAAACAAACCAGTCCGAACCTTCCGATCTAGAATCAACCGACGAACCTAAATCAGAACTGATTCAGGGAGTTATAGAAAAACTAAATGAAGAAAAATGGACACGTTCCACCATTGGGAATTATAGCAAAAAGCATTTTGCCCAATTTGATGAGCTGATTCAACAAGCGCGGGATCAACATGAGATAGAGGAGCTACTTCGTGTCTGTATGGCTCATTTAAAACAATCTTCTAGCTCAACCCCTAGTATTATGGCACTCTATATCGCCGGTGTAATCAATCATGAGGATGATGTAGTCGGGGAAAATTATTTATACCGGCTCTTATCCATTTTCAAGGAAAATCGCAAATTAAATATTGTGGAGCTCCTCGCTGAAAAAATTCTAGAATATGGTGAAGACAAAATTGCCTTAATCATGCTTCAGGAATGCTATGAATATACTGGTAATACCGATGATCTTCCAGATATTTGGGAACGATTAGCCAAGATTGACTTCGAAAATGGAGATATCGCTCGGAAATTGGGTGATTACTACGATCGGAAAGGCGATACGAAAAAATCAACAACCCATTACAAAATGGCACTCCGGCGCTTTGCCCGACAACAACATATGCAGTCTATTGAGGAAATCTGGTTGCGTCTGGCTCAGCTCATTCCAGAAGATATCGAATTTTTCTATTCGCTTGAAAAGGAAATCACACGGAATACGAAAGATTTTAATGAACAGCTATCCAGCTTATTCCTAACTAATGCCAAATATGCACAGGATCAGACCGACATTCCGCTCGCGATTGAACTATATAAAAAGATTTTGCATTACAACTCGAAAGACCGGGATACCCGTAGAAACCTTGTAGACTGCTACCGGCTTTTTTATGAAGACCACTCCCTGTTGGATTATTATCTGGATATCTCCAAATTAGAGGATCTCAACGCCGATGCAGAACAAGCGATTGATTCATTTGAAAAACATATTGCTTTTGATACCGGGCATTATGTATACCATCGAAGCTGGGGGATCGGGAAGATTTTGGAAATGGTTGGGGATTCCATGCAAATCGATTTCAAACAGCGGAAGGGGCATCGGATGTCCTTAAAGATGGCGTTGAATTCTTTAAAACCCCTATCTGACGATCATATTTGGGTTGTAAAAGAGAAGGATCCTGAAAGCTTGCGAGACGACTCGGAGAAAGGAATTGAAAACACGTTGCGGATTTTCTTCCATAGTTATAATAACGTAGCCATGATGAAGGAAATTAAAGCAGAATTGGTTCCCAATGTAATCCCCAGTGATAAGTGGACAAAATGGTGGACGAAAGCCAAAAAAGTGATGAAAACATCCAGTGAATTCGGCTACTCCCCTGCAAAAAAAGATGTCTTTTTCTTGCGTGATAAGCCTCTAACCTATGAAGAAGAGACTTTTTTTAACTTTTCCAATGTAAAAACGTATGATGAAAAACTGATTATTTTCTTGGACTTTCTAAAACATACCGATGTTGTGAATTCCGAACCGGTGCAGGAAATGCTTTCCTTTTTTATTAATAATGCAAATAAATCGGAACTGATTGATCATCGTACCGTGCAAAGCTTCATCATCTGCCATCGATTGCGCAAACAAATACAAGGAATCCTCACTGCCATTGAGTTTAAACCAGAAGACTTGTTGAATTTGGATGAAGAGGAACTGGTCGATATATACGACAAGCTCTATGATGCGGATTTTAAAAAGGATATGCTCAATTTCATCCGTAAAATCCATGATGAATGGCAGGAAGTATACTTACATTGTTTTTATACAAAAGTAACCCGTGCACATAATTTTATTGTTGATGTGCTGTTTGAACAAAATCAAAAACGTACGTTGAAATCAGCTTTTGGCTGGATTATGACCAACCCCCGTCAACGCTTGGAAACATTTGTATGGGGTATTCGAGTTCTGTTTAACAAAAAAGAGTTAATTGATTATTTGGATTTAAATTATGAGGATTTAATAATAAATCTGCTTAAGATATTGGAATACCTTAATAAAGAAATTGAAAACAAGCAGGATATTGCGTTTCACAGAAAAATACATGGACAGATTTTGGATATTCTCATACGAGATGAAGCCTTGTTAGATTATTTAAAATATGAATTAGAAGGAAACGACAAATCTTCCCGGTTTTTTGCGTTAATCAATAATAGCCCCTCGTTTATTGGGGATGATCGCCGTGCTATCATTCAAATTTTGTATGCTAAGTTCCCCTTTCTTGAGGAACAATCGCATACGGAAGAGGAAGACGAAGAAGATATCAAGGGGGCTCAAATTTTTTGGGTTACTAAACGCAAGTTTGAAGAAAAGCAACAGGATCTAAACACCATTTTGAATGAGGAAATTCCCCGCAATTCGAAGGATTTAGGAGAAGCTCAGGCGAAAGGTGACTTGCGTGAAAACGCAGAATATATCGCAGCATTAGAACGACAACAAAACCTGAAGGAAATGGCGTCCAAATTAGGAAGTGAGTTACGAACCGCTCGAATTCTTCAGCCTAAAGATATTGACGTGTCTGAAGTTGGAGTAGGTACGGTTGTTGAGGTACAAAATGTAAAAGGGCGGGGGAAAACGTCGGAGACCTATACAATACTTGGAGATTGGGAATCAGATCCGGATGAAAACATTATTTCCTATCGGTCGCCATTGGGTATGGCATTATTGAATGCGAAAGAGGGGGATGAGGTTACATTTAGTCATGCAAAAAAGACTAAAAACTATAAGGTATTATCCATCAAAGCCGCTTCCCTGGAGTAAGCGTGAGCTACGGATGAAATCGTATGCAAGCGGACTCCTAAAGGATATCCCTCGTGATAGTTAAACATGGATTAAGTCCCGAACAAATACAGGATCATTTATCGCATATATACCCCAGCAATCGTTTAACCATAAATCAGAGTGAACTTGCAAATGTAAGTCACGATGAATCCACACAGCCACCTCAATCACCACTTGCAATGGCGTTTCCAATCTCTACATCGGAAATCGCTCACACCGTTCGTTGGGCAAATAAGTACACCGTGCCGATCACACCCCGCGGAGCTGGATCGGGTTTAAGTGGTAATGCTATTCCTACGGAACGTTCTGTGGTGTTGGATGTATCGCAGATGGATCGCGTCCTACAAACTTATCCGGATGACTTACAGGTATTGGTTCAGCCGGGTATTCCTTTTGAGAAGTTAAATGCGTTTTTGGAAGATTTTGGTCTATTTTTTCCCCCATCTCCAGGGGGATCTTCGGATGTGGCAACAATTGGAGGGATGGTCGCTACTAATGCGAGCGGGATCTATTCTGTAAAATATGGTGGAACACGTGAATGGGTGAATTCCCTGACTATTGTAACAGGAGAGGGACGTGTTGTCAAGCTGGGAAGCCGGTCTTTAAAACGGACAAGCGGGTATGAATTGATGCATTTGCTTATTGGATCAGAAGGAACACTGGGGATTATTACAGAAATTAATCTGCAATTAGCGGGAATTCCAGAAGAGCGGAAGCGTCTCGTATATTCATTTCCCAATGAATTAGCTGCGGTGGAAGCTGTAACGGAAATTAAGCGCTATGGATTAGATGTCGCCGCGTTGGAATATTTGGACCGTCGCACCGTTGAAGCGATGAATGATGTTCAGGAATACGAATTGGATGTAGCGCCTTATCTGTTTATTGAAGCACATGGACTGGAATCTGCTGTAAAAGTACTCATGGAATATGTGTCGGATATTTGTTTGGAAAAAGGGGGGCAGGTTGTTACCCTCCCAGGTGATACGGATCCCTGGGAAATCCGTCATTATGTGACTCCTTCTATTAAATTGCGTCGTCCGGAATGCACAATCATTAGGAATGATACATCGGTTCCACCATCAAAATTGATTCCCCTAGTGGAATTTGCGTATAAAGAAGCAGAAGCGCTGGGAATAGAGATCTATGTGTTTGGGCATCTGGGAATTGGTATTCTTCATGTGTTAATTCTGGCAAACGAGGGAGATCATGATACGTGGAATGCTGCAAACCAATTAAACGAATTAATCATTTCGGAGGGGATAAAAATGGGAGGGAGCACATCGGGAGAGCATGGAATAGGGGTCGCCCATCGGTTCCAGATGGCTCAGGAAGTCGGTCCTGCATTAATGCTAATGGAGGGGATTAAAAAAGTATTTGACCCCAATGGCATCCTTAATCCCGATAAGATTCTATACAAATAATTTGGGTATGATTCAATCGCACCTCCCTATCACGCTTTGTTTGAGAAGCCAACCTATTCGTTCGTTCAGGATCTTTTGCAAACAGCCCAATCTGGGTCATCCGGAAACTATATTTGAATAAAGAAAATCCTATGAAAAAAATTGAAACTGATATTTTATCCATCCTAGATGAAAAAGTGTCCCTTACTATCAAAGAAATCCAAAGCCGTTTACGTAATGAAAAGAATGAATCCATTAAATACAAAAAACTGCGGATTATTCTAAAACGCTTGCAGGTGAATGGGACCGTAGAAGCATTGCCCCATCAACGATTTGTATTAAGCAAGGAGGATTTAAGTCCTCGAATTAAGCCAAGCCGCCCTCCCTCCAATTATGCAGGAAATCCTCACAAGGATTTGGATTACATCCTAGAAAAATATGGATTCCAAGTACGGTTTCCAGGGGAGGTTACCAATGAAATGCGTCGATGGGATTTACATGCCCAGGATTTTGATACCCTCGTTAATCGGCAGGTTTCATTCCGTAAATCATATCAGCATCAGACGGTGTTTACAATAGATCCCGAACGAGCTAAGGATTTTGATGATGCGCTGGCTATAGAACAGACAAAACAGGGATATCTGGTTACTGTGCATATAGCGGATGTGTCTTTTTTTGTTCAAGAGGGGAGTTATACGGATGAGGAAGCGGAACGGCGTGGGAATTCTGCATATTTAGCTACCCATGTGATTCCTATGCTTCCACCCATTCTGACTGAACATCTGTGTTCGCTTATAGCAAACGTTCCTCGATTTAGTATATCTGTGGAAATGAATATAGATAAGAAAGGGGGATTAATTAATTATGATATCCAACCAGGGATTATCTCCGTATCGCGTCGACTAACCTATGAGCAAGCCCAATATATTTTAGATGCCCCACAAAACCGAATGAATCAAGAGGATCAGAAAGCCAAACCCCATTTAGAAAAATTAAATGCATGTGCACAGCTTCTCACAAAACGTCGGATTCAGAATGGTAGTCTGGAATTGGAATTACCAGATGTGGCGATTCACTATAAGGAAGATGATCCAGCTATTCCCGATCGAGTGGAACCGGTCAATCGGTTGGATAGCCATCGGTTGGTGGAAGAATTCATGTTGCTGGCAAACCGGGTGGTTGCCCGGGTGTTATCCGAACGGGGTTTGGGGATTTATCGGATTCACGATGCTCCGAAAGCGGAGGACTTGCTTCATTTTCAGCAGGTATTGCAACAGCTGGGGATTATTCAGACAATGAAACGGAAGGGTAAGAAGGTTAATTTGGTTTCTATCCTCGATGAAATAAAGGGGAAAAAAGAATCACCGTTTATTCAATATCTGCTATTGAGAACATTAACCCAAGCATTTTACCATCCAAGTCCATCGTTACATTTTGCATTAAACTTTGATTACTACACGCATTTTACCTCACCTATTCGTCGCTATTGTGATTTACTTGTTCACCGATTATTGAAACGCCATCTGCATTTTCCTATTGAAACCCACAGCATTGGTCCTCCACCGCATCGTTCCAAACGAAAAGGAGAAAAACTCAACGTGCGTAAATTGCGTTTCATCGCAAAACATATTTCTACCACCGAACGGGATGCTGAAAAAGCCGAACGAGAGATTGTAAAACGGAAGCTGGTCTATTTTATGAAGGATAAGATAGGCAATACATACGACGGGATCATCAGCGGAATGACCGATTTCGGGTTTTTTGTTGCGATTAAACCTTATGGGATCGAAGGATTATGTCGGTTAGCCGATCTTCCTCATCATTACATCTACGATGAAGCTAATTATACCTATTATTCCCACCAAACAAAACAACAATATAAACTAGGGGATCCCATTTCCATTAAGGTAGTAAATGTGGATACCACGCGGTATTTCATTGATTACATGGTATTATAATTCTTGCGTTTGTAAAAATATGCTTCCACAGACTGAAAGCGGATGGTTGCAATAGGAATCCAACCGGATTTATCCACCATCATATTCATATATGCCCCGCGCCAGGGAATCCCATTTTGGGTTAATGAATTCAACTGATTTTGAATCTGCTGCCGTGCCTGAATGATTTTGGGATTATCGGGATACTGGTTGATTTGATCCAGCTGGGTTTTCAATCGAAACAAATTATCTTCATAAGCACCCAGGCTACCTAATTTCGTATAAGGTTTCATGGTATTAGGAAGATCTGTAATGTGTATAGGTTCGGGTTCATAATAGGTTAGGAAATCAGGATGCTCAAATAGACGCGTATCTCCGGGATAATGGGGATCCTTATCCCCTGCTGAATTCCCAAAAAATAAGAGATCGGGAGGGGGATCCAACCCCAGCACATATTCCTCATTTCCCTTTTCATGCCCCATTCCTCCAACGTTTTTATAATCAATATCCCGCATCGAACGAGCAATGGTTCGATCATTTAACCCTAATAAGTCGAGCGTTCGCATTTCTGAGTAATATGGTAACGCACCCGCTGCATTGGTTGCGATAAACGTATCGGATGGATAATGTTCTTTTAGATAGGTTCCTACAACTTTTCCATTATACGCGATACGATGGTTATAAATCTGAGGTACGAGTTGTTCGGTAAAAAATGTTTGATAAAGATGAACCCCAAGGATAAGTAGAAGAATAAGGAAAAGCCAACCACTTCTTTGTTTTTGATTTGATGATGTGGTTTTCATGTTTTGTCTGGAGCGCTGTTTCATTTTCGCAGAGGGACGCGTTCCTTTTTTTGTATGTGACTCGGAGTTGGTTGTTTTCACTTCTTTATTCTCGGCTTTGAATAAAACCAAAATCACCTTGATGAGAATCACTGCCATGAGTGGTATTAAAGGAACAAAAAACCGATAACTATTCATGTTATCCCCACCCAAATAGGCGATTAGAAAAATAAGTGCGACGGGTAATCCAAATAATAGCAAGTAAATCGAAGAAAGAGGTTTAACAAAAACACGATATACAAACACACCGAGTGTTGTCACCAAAAAGAAAGCAAAAAGAATTGGATATCCAATATTAAACAAAGCGACCTGATTACTAAGCCAGTAATCCAGTGATTTCCCCTCCCGCTTGAGCTGTTCCGCTAGTTCCTGTTGCATAAATGTTCCATAGCGATTATCAAATAACCATTCATGTTGTAATTGGAAGATTAAATATACCAACACAATACCGAGGCTCCATATTCCAAGTAAGATCCCTACTTCTTTTGCCAGCTGGATGGGGGGATCCTTACGTTGGATAATGAGCAAAGCAGGGAAGATAGCCATAAAGAAGGGATAGTTAAGGAAAAAATCCCTCGTGTACAATAAACCCCGTCGAATATCCACCTGCGTACCTACATATTTTGCGTAATAGGTGTTTGGAAGCAACTCTCCAAAATATACCCATTTAAAAACAACATAGAATCCCAGCGGTATGATAAATGTTAGGATATTCAAGGTATCAGCACGATTCCATGGTTGTTCACCTCGAATTAGAATCACCACTACCCCATGAAATAAGAGAAAGAACACTCCGATAAATAACCCTTCTGGTCTGCATAATACTAGGAAAAATAGGACAATACCCAATCCAGCCCAGCGGGTTGAATGACGTTCTGCGATATAGATCCGCACAGCAAGCGTTATTAAAAATGTAAACAATCCTGTTTCCAATCCAGCCTGAAACCAATATACTACAAAGGATAAGGAAACAACTATGAGAGCGGGGAGCACCAACCATGTACTATTCTTTTGTTGAAAGAATAAGCGAGCTAAATCAAACACAAGATAAAGCGTTCCCAATAAAAGAATGAATCCAAGCAGGGTGGAAAATAGATCAGGTTCCACCGTAAAAACCAATCCAAAAGCCATGAATAAAACCCACAGCAAATTGGTATATCCTTCAACGGGAGGTTCCCCTAGATTGAACGCTAACTCACCATACCATGCAAGATGTTTAGCATACCGGAAACTAATAAATGCATCATCCACCTTATATCCCAGGTTAAATAGAAAATGAAACAACGCGAACACGCCAGTCAATCCGAGTAGGGTCCAAAATAAGGGGGATGCGATTAGGGACTTCCTTAATTGATTCCAGGTGGGGTTGGATAAAGATTCCGATTGGGTTTGATCCATTTCAGATTCCTTTTTTATTAATGAGTACACTGGAGTTGATTAAGCCAATCTTGCATGGATTCAATTCCATTGCGTAGGGTTTCCACCAAACCCGCATCCAGGGATTCTTCCAAGCTTAAAATGCGACTTTCTAGTTCATCCCACTGTTCTGTTTGGTATTCAGTAAGGGTTGTAGGAAGCTGATAGATTGAAATCTGTTCTTTGCATTGCTGGATCAGTTGGTCATAGGTGTCGAAATACTCATCTGGAATAAACATATCTTCCAGAGAGCGGGTTTGGGTTTGTAATTGGGTAATAATAGGTGCCAAATCGTTGGCGAGATCGCAGAATGGGGAAGGGGTGGATTCATAGTGGGTGGTCTCGCTTGTACTTGGCTCGGATTGGGATAAAAATTCAGTTGGGATGGTTGGGTCAGATTCTGTTGATGTACTAGAACCGCCACATCCGATTGTGTAAAGGAAACATAGAGCGATACTGAAGAGAAGTGGATAGATGGGGAGTTGAATCGAATTCATGTGGATTCCTCATGAATATTTGCAAACAAGGTGTGGTAGGTGCATGCATTCACTACGTGGTTTTCCTTTTTGTTTGCAAGTATACTATGCTACGTAAGGGGGTCTGTGGTCGTCCCGGAACAAAGATAATAAAAAAGCTGTTTTTTTCGAAAAAAGGAGTAGCTGATTTTCCAGGAAATAGGAACATCTATTATAGAGACGCAAAAAAAAGCGTAGCGAACTTTTGGAGAAAAGCTCATCGATACAGGAATCCTTGTGCAACATGTGGAAAGCTCGCAAGTAAACGACCCAACATTGGAGTCATACTACCGAAAATATGGTCCTGCGGTATATCGCCGATGTTTATGGTTGTTGCGAGATCAAGAACGAGCCTTAGACGCTTCGCAGGACGTCTTCGTTGCTCTGATGACTAGGGAATCGGAACACCCGATCCGAAATGTATCGAGTTACTTGTTTCGGGTAGCTACCAATATTTGTTTGAAGATAATCGAGAAGGATCGAAAAAAACAGGAAATTGGTGATGAATCCCTGCTCCAGATGTTAGCAGGGATGGAACAGGTAGAGGAGTATATAGCATCGAAAGAACTGTTAGAACAAGCGTTTGCAGATCTTCCTCCCTCTACCCAAGAATTGGCTGTCATGGTTTATATCGATAACATGACTTATGAAGAAGTGTCTCAGATAATAGGATTATCCATCTCAGGAATAAAAAAGCGGCTGAATGCGTTGAGCAAGCGTCTTCATCTGCTTGAAGGTGGACAGGTATGAAAACAGATAGAATCCCACGTTTCTTAGTAGAACAATATGCCCTGGGTGAATTAAGCCCCGAGCTCGAAGCAGCCCTTCGAAAGCGAATACATAACCAGACGCAGCTGGATCAGTTGGTTGCGGAGTTGGAACTTGAAAACAATGCCTTTTTTGAGGAAATCGATACCACAAGGGAATTAGAACGGGTCGAGCATAAAATCCACACCAAAACAGAGAATCATAGTATTCCATCGGTTACCAAGAAGATAACCCGGTTCCCTTCTCGTAAAAATCGATTGGGTTGGACGATTTTAGCAGCCGCAGCAGGATTTATTCTTGTGTTTGGTATTGTTTTGTTTGTAACAGGCAGTTTAACCAACTATGGAAACAATACTCAGGAAGCTAGTCGTGCGACATTTATTCAGACTGCACCAGGTGATTCCATACAAGAGTTATTAGTTCAGATGAACCAGGATCCTGAAAATAAAGAAATTCTTAATCAATTGGGGATTATGTACGCAGAACGCGATCACTGGGAAGAGGCGGAACGACACTTTAAAAAGGCGGTCGATATTGATCGAACGTATTTCCCTGCCGCATTCAATCTGGCACGGATTTACCTTCATCAAGAAAAGATAGATCAAGCCAATGAGATTTTACAGCTATGTAAAGAATTGGAACCTGATAATGTGCAGGTGTACATGGCATTGGCTTATGTGTATGAAAAAGGTACGCCAAATCAAAACCAAATTAGGAGGTTCTAAATGAAACGAATTATACTTGTAACCCTTTTTATTATAGCAGCAGGACTCATGTTTGGGTCTGCGCTTTATGCAGAACAAATTGGTACCATCCATCATATTGATGGGAAAGCCAAGTTGTATCCGGATGGAACGCCCACCAACTGGGTATGGGCTGAAGGCAACATGCCGTTGGATTCCCGTGCAGTATTGCAAGTGGGACCGAATTCCACGGCTTATATTGTACTTGAAGGACGCCAATTATCCATCTCTGAACGCCAAACCGTGCGGATGGCACAAATCATCAGCCGCGGGAATATCGCCATTCGCCAGCAAACCATCCGTCGTCCGATGCCGAATGGGAACACTGTAACATCGGTTGCTGGGGTTCGTGCATCCGAAGTGGAAGGTGTCAACCTGGGGTTTTTATCCTGGATGACGAATAGTGGTTCCAGTAACAACCTACAACAATTCCAGGATTTCTTAACCAATCTTTATGCAAATGGGGATTATGCCGTTATCCTAAAAGTCCTGGATATGTATAGCCAGAATAACACGCTGACTTCTGAGCTCACATTAATCAAAGGGATGGCTCAGTTTGGCTTTGGAATGTATGAGGAAGCCCTTGCTACCTTATCTGAGGTTCCTCAAACAGATGCGTTGGCAGAGCAACTGGGTTATTATAAAGGACTTTCCCAATATAACTTAGGTCAGGTGAATGCTGCTATCGAAACATTAAACAGGTTCGCCACCCGTTATGAAGAAAGCGCATTTATTGCGGAAGTGCATCTCTATTTAGGATATGCTTACGATGAAGCTGGAAATGAAACCGCAGCGCAAGAACATTTCCAATTGGCATACGATCTTACGGATAATGATGCGACGCGTGAGCTGGCTGATACTGCATTAAATGGCTAACACCTACGTTCGTGGATGGGCTTTCCAATTATGCTACCTCCAATAGTATAATCCTTTCTCATCCATCCACGGAATAACATACATCGCATAGCCTTCCCCGAGGCAACACTTTCAGCCTGATTCGTTGGGCTGGAGAGGGGGAAGGCTATCCTCGCGTACTGGTTATCCATAATATATTATAGGTGGTACAAGGGAGGAGTGCCCTTGAAAGGCACATACGGTTGAAGGGCAGGGAATTATTCCTGCCCTTTCCCATTTTGTAAGCCTCATTCTTTTTTCAAGTAGCTTATTCAGTGTTGAATTAATATAAATTGGTAGGTGTAAAATAAAACAACCAACCGATTGCTAGAGCGCCATACGTATAATATACAATCATGAGCCACCCGTACGCATATCCACGGATGAGTATCAATGCAATAGCACTTCCCGCAAGGATTGAAAGGATAGTAAAGAAAAGTGTGGGAATATCCAGTAAAAGGGGAAAGGTTAAAAACGCAAGAAAAACAGCAATACTTACGGCTATCCGCCCCCCTCGTTCAGAAAAAAGAGTAGCAAGGGTTCGAATTCCCGCTTGTTTGTCACCTGCGTAATCTTTGACGCACGTTAATGTGGTTCCGAGTGTAAAGCAGCTTATTAAAAATAAGAAAATCTCAACGGGAACATGATGAAATAATTGATCTGATAAAAAGAATGCCATACCCGCCAAGGAAAACATCGTGGCGCCGATACCCAACAACAAGTTGGATGCTGGAAAAAAGCGCTTCCATCGAAAGGGGGGGACGGAATAAAAATAAGAAAGTGCGATGGATGCCACAACAATGGTAAAAATCACCGTCATGATCGAAAAAGAAAGGATTAGTGCGATGCTTAAAAAGAAAAGCGCATATCCCCAATATTCTGTTTTGGGGATTGTATTCAATAAAGCTAACCGTTTAGGATTATTCAATGCGTCTTCTTCCCGGTCGTAAATATTATTTAGGATAACGGAAGCTTGAAAAACCAGAAACATACTTACCAAACTTCCTACAAAATACATATATTTGATAGTGGATATCATCAAAATTGGTTTGGGAGAATACAAGGCAGCAATCCCCACACCAAAAATAAATAGAATCATATAATGCCCAACCAAACTCCACCGAAAGCTCCGCAACAACAACCATAAGCGATCACGGAAATCAATAAGGTACACAATAAGGAAAAGCAGCAAGGCTAGCAGGATGGATGCAACACCCAACATTTGATCCACATTAAAACGTTCTCCGACAAGACTGGTTGCTGCATAGAACGATTGTGTCCCCACCAGAAAGTACCCGTAGCAAAAAGCCATCCCTATGAATAGCAAACCCGCTAGAATGGTGCGGAAGGGGTTCCGTGTTTTCAGAAAGGTATATCCCATTACGGAAAGGAAAACTAGTAACACCAAAAAACGTTGTCCACGGGATACTCCATCCAATACAACAGTTAGGTTGAACATATGAAATAACGCGTTATACCATTCACTCCATCGTCGCATATATCCAATGGATTCTTGTTCGGTACCAGCAATAAGCGCAAAGAAGAAATCCCAAAGGGGGGGGATCCAAATGATTGGACTCAACAAAATAAGAGGACGTGCCAGTTTATCTATTCGGGTTCCTGTACTGATACGCAAAATGATTAAAATCAGCAAACCCAAACAGAAATAGCTAAACGTATAATGGGCAATATAAATAGACCAATACACCCGTAAATCATTGGAAAGAGCCACCTTTCCACTTACCCCAAAAATACCTTCCAGCGTATTTCGTACTGCAGTTATCAATACAAAAAACAGGATGAAATGCCACATAGGGCGGGAGTCATTTTCCCAAGTGGTGAACCAATCGGAAAGGTGTTTCATGAATTGTTTCATAGATGGTAATGAGTACTACTCAATAAGAAAAGATTTGTACGGCAAGATCGTATCGATCATTTTTTAATAGTAAGGTCTGATTTGTGGTTTCGGTTAAACTAAAGGTGATCCGATTTTGTACTGCTGGTAGAGTTCTTCCATGCAGTGACCAGCCTAAAACCAAGGGGATATGATGGGAGTGATCTGTTTTTAAATCGGTAGTAAGCACGATATTACTCTCCAACGTCAAATTACCAGATGGGTTAATCCAGACGATTGTATGGTATTCCAATCGTTTTGTTTGGTCATTTGTTAGAGGAAGATGCTGTGGGATCCCAATAGTCCCTCGTTGACTTTCCGGTACAAGTCGGGTAATCTGATGATCCAGATGTTCCAGATACCAATAAATCATGGTTTGTTGCGGGGTATCATTTTCTGATAGTTGAACAATTCGCTGAATGCGACGCCGATCGTCCCGTATATAATTCCATTTATAAGCCAGCTTCATCTGTCCGGAACTACTTTCAAAAAATCGGGTTTGCTGCAATTCCCAGTTATGGGGATAATATACATATTGTTCCATCGCCACGGTTCTGCCGTCTTTTTTCAGCTCAACCTGATTAAGCAACCCATTTAAATAAGTAATATCCGCTTCGGCTTCTCCACCTTGTTGGATATCCGATCGAGTGCGCTTCATAAGTCGAGCCCCCCTCCAATCATACGAATCCACCTGTTTCAGTGTATCGTACCCGGTGTAAACCCGTCGTTCTGAAAGATTACCGTGACGGTCATACTCAAATGTTTCTCGATTAATAATGGTTCCATCCATGTTATATGCAACCCGTTCGGTTTCCTTCCCAGCGGAACCTGTAACCAGATAATAGCTCACGAGATCATGATTCGCACCATGAACCGTTATCATTCGGGGATACCGATCATCGAGTGTAGTCCACTCGTTGGGATCGGTAGGGGGAGGGGGAGCCATCATAGGATCGGTAAGTTCTTCATTCGGTCCCTGCCCTATGATTAACAATAGAAAAAAAATATAGGCTGCCGTCATAATAGATCACCTAGGAATCATTAAAAATCAGGATGGTGTCTGGGTTGCGTAACTTGTAGTCACACAACCCAAAAATACGTAATCCCCTTTTGGGTATAACACGCTAGTTTCATTTTCGAACAATAGCAGGTCTTAGTTAAACGGTTTCCTAATCTACCTGTTAAAAACCCCAAAATAATGGTTAAAAAAAGCGGAACGATCGACTTGATGAGCTACCCAGTGGAGTTTTTCTTTGGGCGAATCAGAAAGCTGATCCAAAGAATAAAAGGTGGTACGCCCTACTGAGAAAGAATTGCTCTGATCTGTATTTACCTTTACGTTTCCCTGTTTAAATGCACATACCGATTCAAATAAACAAACAGCAGCCAAAGGATCATGGAATGTGATCCGATCCGTATTCTCGAACCATACCCGCGCAAAATCCAATACACAATGCAATAGTGGATGTGTAAACTGTTGTTCCACTTCAGCTTTTGTCAATTGAACCTGAAGTGTAACATCCAGACCTATACAACGTACCTTGGGAAACGCTGCGTCGAAAACTTCTGCTGCCGCCGTAGGATCACAAAGAATATTCCATTCGCCAGGTTGTCCTCGATGGCTCGTTTCCTGAAAATACATGCCCCCCATTAACACCAATTCATGGATAAGGTGGGGAATCTCGGGATCGTCTCGTATCAAAGCAGCAATATTGGTTAAGGGTCCAATTGTAAGCAGGGTGATTTCGTGAGGGTGCTGACGGATCACTTTCTGAAGAAACGCAACCGGATCCCGTTCGGGAAACTGAGTAGCATGCTTCCAGTTTGATAATTGCGTTGCTTGTTGTGCCTTAGGTTGGCGGGTAGTTCCTGTCAACGGATGTGCAATTCCTGGCACAATTGGGATAGATTGCCCGGCTTGGGTGCAAATAGCACTGGCAATCTGGGCTCGTTTATCCGATTCACCTGATACGGTTGTTATTCCAAGTAAATCGCATCGTGGTTGGTGCAACAAGTAAGCCAGGCAGACGGCATCATCAATATCCGAACCAATATCCGTGTCCAGCACTATTTTCATAGTATGCCCCATTTATAAATCTGTTGGAGGATATAACCCAGAAAAACGCATCACTTCAATACCTTTTTCCTCCAATTCTCCAAATAGTAAATTCATCCCCATCGAATCACTCGCCATATGCCCCGGAATAACCACATTGATCTGATGTTTTCGAGCTTCTTCGAGGTGATCTTCTTTTATATGCATATACATGACCGTTCCCACACCCGCTTGTTTAAACGCTTCATATAGATGTTTCGTACCGCCTGTACCACCGGAAAATTTAACTGCAATTCTACCGGCTCGGTTTTCTGGTTTACCCACCAATATTTTTGGGGGATTATTAGACCGGGTGGCATGACGATATTCTGGATATGTTTTGATTTGGGAAAGGATATCACCTAAGGTTACGGGTTGAATGCGATCCATCTCCGCTTGCATAAATTCTTGTACGAGGATATCCGCAGGACTATGGGTACCCATAAAAGGAATATCTAATAAACGAGCGGTATCGGCAGCCTGATTATGGTTTGCAGGCATTACTCCCCGCATGACTTCAGCAATCCGGGGTTCCATCAGATGTTCGGATACATTCACGGGAACACCCCATCGTTTATAAATATCCACCTGAATATCCATTACATCCGCAAGTGCAGCCATTCCTTTTCCCTGAGGATGATGCGCAATAACCAAATCAATCGGCTTTCCTTTCTCTGTAAGTTGATCGGCTACTAAAAGCTCAGCAGAACCCACATTGATTCCCATCAAAATACGTTTTACTTCGGGGTTGTTTGAATTGTGGATGATACAGGAATCCAAATAGGGATTCCACAGACGATCCTCATCAAATTCCCAGCGTTCGTTTTCAGGTAGTATATCCCGCTTTTCTTTTTCTTTTTGGAGCACTTGATCCAACGCTTTGATACCACGAGGATCTTGCTTTTTTGCCTTCTCAATAACAAATGAAAAAATATCAGTGACAGTCATCTATAAACCTCTTAGATGATTAAATTCGATGCTAAGATCAGGGGAATTAAACCCGTTGCGGGTTACTTCAGATACATGCTATACGTAAAGATAGATGGTATGGGTAGGTTTGTCAAGTTGGAAACACAAATCGTTCCCGAATTTTACCCCAACTCGAAAGACAATTCATGTACACCGTGTTATTGGTTCACAAACGAAAAGATGTTTTCTATTGATAAGTATAATGAATAATATCTCTGCAAAAATAGGCTGTACCTATGATGGAGCGGGAATTGATGGAATATTCTTCGGATTCCTCGCTCACAGGATTCACAAACACCCGGGGTTTCGTCACATACCAATCCGCCATCAGTTTGGAATCATTCCCCACACACGTATTGATCTGTTCAGTAAAATTAGCAACCAAATTGGGCACTTGATAGGATTCCTGCATAGCATAGGTTTGAATACATTCCTGTACGGGATCCATATGGCTTTCCGTTCCTACAGTAAATGCGATTAATTCAAATGCTTCTGTAGTGCCTGGTGCTCCTGCCAGTTTTCCCCACATATCTCCAATGGGGATTTGCACTGGACTATTCATATCCAATACATTCCCTTCGACAATCGATTTCGCAGGTAGATAGAAGAATCCCGCGCCGCTGGTTTTATCCCAATTCATGATATAGACAAATGCTTTGGAGTTAGCCTGCACTACGATTTTAAACCAGGAATTAATGGGAATCGTATCCCCATCCCGCATGCTTTTAATTGCTTGCTCGTTCTCATCATAATATAGGATATCCCAACTCAAACGTAGCAGTTTTTGAGTTCCCAACAATTCATGTTCATTCACCGTAACAATAGCCCAGGCTTTCCAGGCACCGGTTTGTTCACAATAGGCAGTGGAATAATTTGTCTGTTCATGATTTAATACAGCTTGGGCGGTGGATTCTACGGTTTCATCATATACCGTCTTTAAAAATACATCATGCTCGGTCTCAACCGCAGTAAGAGTCTGCTGCGCCTGGGTGCGGACATAATTCCCCGCAAATTGAGCGATTTTTATCCTCGCATTATTCAGTGCTTCCTCGATAGCGTCCTGTTCTTTGAATCGGGGATTGCTAATCCCTTTTCGTGTGAGGTATTCACTTCCACTCGGTGAATCCTTCCACCAGGAAGGGACTTCTTCAGCACAAGGGAAACGCAGATCCGCTTCATCCGTAACTATCGTGGTTTCCTGGGTACTTCCACCAGAACACGCAACAAATAAGACCACTGCGATTGGCAGTATCAATATAAGATTGATGTTTAAACTACCCCTTAAGAAGAGGATATTCTTACCTACGTTCATAAAACCTCAATTGATAAAACATAAACTAGAATCGTCCGGTTATGGTGCCATACATTCCTTCAGGCGATGGAATAAAATCAAACCGAATCGATGGTTTCTCTTCTGTTTCTGCCATTTGGATCACAGGTGAGAAGAGAAAATACTTCTGCCTGTAGTATAAAAATTTCGTGACAGTAGTTCCAGCCATAAATGCCAGGGAGAAAATAAAAAATAAGTTGCCAGCACGGCGCAACGATGAATTTTCTTCAAAGGTATTTTGATAGTCAGAGTCATATCCACTTGTATCTTCAATCCGAATTTCACCAATACCCGAACCAAAATTCCCCATCTGAACTCCAATAGCCCCAGCGATAAATAAGCCGGCGAAAACACCGCTTACAATGTTGAGTGAACGCATCATATTCATTTGGCGTTGATACATAATACCAAAATCAAACTGAAGATTTGCAGGAATGTATTGTGTATATCCAATCCGAGATTTCCATACGCTACTAATTACAGCGGAAGGAATCATAAGAGCTCCCCAAAAAATAGAATACACCCCCAGACTTCGCATTGGGAGTTCATCTGTTTTCGAGTAGATTAATTGCTCATCAAAAATATAGGTTCGCCCATGCCAATATTCATCATCAGCAATATATCCTTCTCCCTCATAGTAGAATGTGTTTTCAGTTAATACTTTATTCATAATCAGGAAAAGAATCCCACCTGCAATTGTAAGCGCACTCCCAGCATATCCAGACGCAGCATTTGTACCCAGCTTTTTGTAATAGGTTTCCTGATTAACGATACTATCATTAATAAACTGGGTGGAGTAAAACGCCGAAGACTGAGCATACTGTTCGTTGACTTGGGCAAGTTGGAATATAGGGTTAGGAAGGATAAGGGGTTGAAATGACAAGGTATGGTTCCCCAATGTTGGAATGGGTTCATGTTGTCGTTCTTCTGCAAAGGTGAGATGAACTAAGCATAAAAGAATAACACCGACCCCTATACTGGTTCTCAGCATCGTTTTTAATAGAAACATAAAACACTCCTTGTTTATGATAAAGTTGATTTCGACGTTTTATCCTCGGTTGCTACGTAACATCAACCTTCTTTTCGATGATATAGACTCCATTTGTTTGCTTTGGAGCCTTAGCTCACAAAAATGAATTAAAATCGCCCGGTTATGGTGCCATACATTCCTTCAGGCGATGGAATTACATTAAACCGTATTGACGGTTTTTCCTCTGTTTCTGCCATTTGGATAGCAGGTGAGAAGAGAAAATACTTCTGCCTGTAGTATAAAAATTTTGTGACAGCAGTTCCAGCCATAAATGCCAGGGAGAAAACAAAAAATAGGTTTCCTGCTCGTCGTAAGGAGGAATTTTCTGTGAAAGTATCTTGATAATAATTATCGTATGAGCTTTGCTCAATACTGATTTCATCGGTGCCGGAAGCGAAATTGGCTATTTGAATAATCAAGGCTCCTGAGATAAAAAGACCAGCAAACACACCGCTTACAACATTGAGAGAGCGCATCATATTCATTTGCCGTTGATATTGAATACCAAAATCAAACTGAAGGTTTGCAGGAATGTATTGTGTATATCCAATCCGAAATTTCCACACGCTACTAATTACAGCGGTAGGAATCATCAATACTCCCCAGAAAATAGAGTAAACACCCATAGATCGTACAGGAAGTTTATCGGTTTTCGAGGCAATGTAAGTATTATAGTATGTTGAAGTATCATAATATCCGTCGTCGTCGTCGCTATCATAGGTGAACGTATTATCGGAAAGCACCTTATTCAAAATGAGAAGACCAATCCCACTTAATAATGTAAGCGCACTCCCAGCATATCCAGTCCCAGCGTTTACACCCAATTTTGTGTAATAGGTTTCCTGATTAACGATACTGTCATTAATGAACTGGGTGGAGTAAAACGCCGACGATTGGGCATACTGTTCGTTAACTTGGGCAAGTTGGAACAAAGGGCTGGGAAGCATAAGTGGTTGAAATGACCAGGTATGGTTTCCCAACGTAGGAATGGGTTTATACTGTTGCGGGTCTGCAAAGGTGGTATTCACTACGCATAGAAAAGCAATACCAATCATGATGCTAATTTTTATTATGGATCGAAGTGGAAGCATGAAAATACTCCTTTTTTGTCGCTTGTTAACGTTTCAAACATGTAACTCCAACGGATGTTGTGTTCGAATATACGCTCTCAATAAGAGAGGGTAAACGTAAGATAAACCGCTACAATTCTCCTTCTGGTAGAGACGACTCTTGTGGTTACCTTTTCCTAACGGAGAGGTTACGTCC
Source organism: uncultured Spirochaetia bacterium (assembly GCA_964414635.1). Taxonomy (GTDB): domain Bacteria; phylum Spirochaetota; class UBA6919; order CAYPZJ01; family CAYPZJ01; genus CAYPZJ01. Next base: position 7,973 of record CAYPZJ010000005.1, on the reverse strand, counting down.
AAATTAATGATATAGTAACCTACTAGACACGTCCTCAGGATTCAACTTCATTGTCCTGATGAGGTTTATTAGGCTTTTTGCTTAATTTGCTACCCATTTTATTGTAGAATGAGTTGGTTTGCACCATTCATATCTTTCCGTATTAAGCCAACATCCTTCAGACAATTAAATCAATCTATTCACCTACAAGCAAAATAGGTTCGTCTTCATTCCACCCGTTGAACTGGTAGGTGGGTTGTTGACTCTTTCCAAAGACCATGGCTTTATCTTTAACTTTACTCTGAATGTATTGTGCCAATTGCTTGATCGATACAACGGGCTGTCCCTCCTGCACTACCTTGCCGGAAAGCGCTTCTAGTAGATAATAAGTAAACAATCCCTGATGAATACTTTCATCGGGGTGTCCGTATGACATTTCATTTTCACTGCTGGAGGTTACCACACAAATGGGTACGTTGGAATTTTCATTGGATTCCTCTAAAAATTCGGGTTTACCCACCTCACCTAATGCCAGCCGAGATGATCCATCAGGTGGAATTGCACTGGCACCTGAAAAACATGCGTCCAAAAATAGCAGCGCTGGTTTTTTACTTAAACGCGCTTTTTCCAATAAATCGGTATCCATGTTTATGGAAAACCGTGCCAGGTTGTTGGGAGATGAATCATACGCGACCAAATACCCGCTTTTTACTTCTCCATCCTCGATACGAGGGGATCCATGTCCTGCAAAATAAAAGATGGTTTTCCCATTGGGATCATCTTGAACTCGTGCGTACAACAGATTAATATGGGTTATAATCGTATCGACCGTCGCTTCTTCATCAAAAATACCCCAGATATTATCCTGCGGAACCCCTACTTCGAGCAATTTTGCATAAAAGGCTCGGGCATCCGCTACACCATTTTCTACAATAGGAAAAGGATTCCCACTATACCGTAATCCAATAACCAAAGCATAGGTGCTTTCGGGACTAACTACCGTTAGTTTCGGACCATCGGATGTATTTAGACCCGCACCCGATCCTTGTGCTGCCGCACTCGACCCTCCACCAGATTGATACATCAAACCTGCATTCTGCTTTAACTGTTCTAACGTCTTGGCAGCTATTTGTCGGACTGAGGGATCTGGGTCGGATTGTGCTTCAATTAATGTTTTCACAGAAAGCCCTGTTCCTAATTTCCCCAAGGCTTCAACTGCAGCATAGCGTACCATAGCTTTCCCATGCCGATAGGCTAAAATGATTTGAGGAACTGCTTTTTGATCTCCAAGATTACCCAAGACTGAAACCGTTGTCGCTGCGAATTCCCAAGCTTCTGGATCCAGCGAAATGGTATGATCACCCAATTTTTTTATCAAAAGATCCACCGCTTCAGTTACATTTCGATTGCCCAATTCCAAAACAATAGCAGTCATCTTTTTATATTTTGTAGCAACCTTCAGATCTTGCATCAACTCTGCCGTTGTTGCACTCGAAATATTCGCGGTACTACCCCCACATTGAATAAAAAATCCGATTAGGATAAAAATCGCTCCCATCAGACACAACATTGTTTTTTTGGATGTATCCATACCATGCTCCTTCAATAAATATCGCTCATGCTTTGAAACATACATAAATGTATCACGGCTTTTCCATCAAGTCAAGTGAGGAAAACCATTCACGTGGTATGCTAGGTATGCCTAAACTATTCCAAAAACCCACACCGGATTGCTCTTCATTTAGATATGAGAGCGATCCGGTGCAGTCAGTTACGAAAGTGAAACCTCTTGGATTTTAGCACACTTTCCTTATCATACAAGTGAATTGACCTATAAATTATTATAATGGTGACTTGATTAATGTCGCTGAATTAATTGGTTATCTCCAACTGGAGGTTTGTCTTCATCCTCACCTTCACCATCTTCATTTACTGATTCCAGTTTAACATTAGGATCCTCTGCTCCACCAGCTACTCCAGCAGGAGTTGCTCCTGCTGCAGCCACATCCCCACCTCCACCGGATAGGGTTGCGGGCATATACATGCCACCACAACTACCAAGCATTAACAGTATAAAGAGGGATAAAAAAACGATACCGTATTTCATATATACTCCTTTCATATAAATATTTGAATAGCTCTTGAAATCTATTCGTTACGGCTTAATAAGCTGAATAATGGATTCCATTATTTTTTCACGGGTTTTCCGTTGGGCTATCTCCCAAAAAGCACCATATTCATAATCATAATTGGTTTGTAATACCTTGTATGCGAATTCGCGCCATCCTTTTCCATAAGTATACAGAGAACCATTATCTGTGGTTTCCTCGGGTATAGAAGGAAGAAAATATGGTCGGAAATATTCATCCCAATGTGTGTTTACAATCCCCAGGGTTGTATCTCGTTCATCGGGAGTTAGATTATCCCTTAAAACCATTCGCCCACCTGATCCAGATACATAACTACTCATTAAGGTGGCTAACGTTGATGCATCCAAACCAGCGGTCAGGTCATTAACTTGTGCTTGGCTTAAGGTTTGAGGAAGGGTCTGAAATACTTGAATATCAGCTTCAAAGTCCTCAACAAGGGAGTAATTATCGGGAATCGTTATCTCAAACCGAGCAAGTACTTCACCATTCGGAATGCTTATTAATCGCCCTTCGAATTTCATGAGATCGGATACCAACCGAAATTTGATTTGATCCCATTTTTCATATTCTAGCTGATCCACTTCACGGAAGGCTTTACCGGGATCATCAATGCTAGCAATGAAATATCGAAATCCTCCATAATAGCTCCGCTCATCTACACCAATTTGGAATACCGCTTGGGCTCCAACTTTGCTACCCATTAAAATGGCTCGCTCCAAATAGGACATCCCCAATGGTTGACCTGAAATTCCTGCTAATTCACGAAGAAACTGGATGTATTCCTGTAGGTTTTCAAACAATTCGTTATCTTTATCACTTAAATCAAGATAGTCTCCATCTCGTAGCCACTTTGCATAAGGTTGGTAGAAAAAATCAACCAATACAGCACTGTCTATCAGGAATATCCCCGCATCCAAAAAATGACTTTCAATATCACTAAGCCAGTGTACATACTGATCCGCGTTTGCTTTTTTAGGGGGCAGAATAATAAGGGTCTTCAAGGGTTGGATGGCGTCCAGCAACGGTGATTTTACGGACCACACTTCCGGTTCTTTGTCTTTTACTGCGGTTAATTTATAAACCGGTGCCTCCCACTTTTCATCGAGTGTTGCGCGTATGGCTGTTGGTGGGGGTCCGCAAGTACTCATAATAAAAGTAACCAGCACCAATGCTGTTAAAATTAGATTTCGCATAAATTTTCCTCCAATCTGGTGAACATAAAATTCGAATCTTGCTTAGGAAGTAGCAAATAATGTGCCATAATACAAAATAAGAAAAAATACAAAAATGACTACCTCCCTTAGAATTTTATTCCGGACCATATGTAAAAAAGCACAAATCTGATAAAAACACAGCATTTGCAACAAAACCTTTGTTGGAAATGTTGTGCAATACCGTTAGATCCTATTTCTGAGAGGATCTAACGGTATACGACGTTATATTAACAATTTGTTATAAATGTTGTACGATTTCAATACAACTTTAGAAGCGCCTTTACAGCGCATAGGTTTATTAAAAACGGGCGGTAACTAAACCATAGGCGCCTCGAGGTGTTGGAAGGATGTGTAGGCGAAGAGAGGGCTGATCTTCTGTTTTAACCATTTGATAACGCGGTGAAAAAAGAATATAATGATTCTTATGATACATAAACTGGGCAAAGGTTGCTTCTGCAAAGAATATCAGCGAAAACACAAAACAAGCCGTGGAAGCATTAACCAATTTAGCAGGTGGATTGTTTAAGTAAACTTCTTCATAGGTGTAATCATCATAGTAACGCTCTGTATTTACAACACTACTTACAATTCGGAGAGCCATCGCAGCCGTAACAAAAAGACCACTGAATATGGCTCCGGTCTTTTTTAACGCTTTCCACAAGTTTATTTGGCGTTGGAAACGAACCCCCAGATCAAAACCGGACGAGTTGCTTGTTTGCTGGACGAGACGAATCCGGTTTCGCCAAATTAAATTACTCACGACGCTTGGCATCAAAAAACTACCCCACATAATTTCCCAAATTCCTAATGTTTTAAAGGTGTCGGTTCCTAATTCTTCCTCAATGATGACACTATTCTGAATAAGATGCGCTATTCCTGCAGAGTAAAAGAAAATACTTCCCGTTAAGCCAAAAACAAACTGCCGGTTTTCAGAACGCATGAAATGTTCTCGATTTTGATCGCAATAGCTTTCAAATTGTCTTGAAACCAAAATGGATTGATTCCCTCCAGCAGCCTGTACGAGCTGGTATGCTGGATTTGGTGTGCTAAGAGGTGTTCCTAGTAGAAAAGATCCTGGTACAGGATGGGTTAATGATTCAATAGAATGAGAAGGCGACTCCAAAGCAAATTCCGACTCCCCGAATACCGTAGAAACCAATCCTCCAAAACCTATTAAAACACCCAAAATTGCCATGAACCATCGTATATGTAATCGCATTTCGTACTCCTTGCTATATAAATTTAACTTGATGCATTAATTATAATCGCACGCTCCACTGCTGTTAATTGCAATATCACTGCCTGAATCATAATACTCATCCACATTTGTTTGATACACAAAAATGGAATGATCCCCTGTCTGGCTTGGATTGTGATTAAAGCATTCATTGCCTCCCTGCGCCGCTGTGTCCGTAGATGCAACAATGCTGCAGCTGGTTAGATCAATCAATGCAATCCCCAAATCCCGATCCATGTCGGTATAGGTTGAAATGTAGTACGTAGTTCCACTCGTAAGGGATACAAAATAGCTTTCAAAACTTTGGTCGGCGTAGTCATCCCATGATTCAGGAGTATAATCCAATTCTAACCCTACCGTTCGGGAACCCCCAATAGAAATCGAATCTTCTTGAAACATATTGGGTAAACAATCATTTTCATCGAGATAAACGGCTATGTAATTATCTTCTTCACCTGTTGGTAAAGAAAAGAACATATAATGATACTCGGAAGTCGTTGGTGTAAACGTATAAATATCTAAGTAGGATGTTTCTTCCAAGGCTGTTAAAGTAAGTGAATCCCCAGAAACACTTACAACCGAAATATCCAGTGGTTCATGGAACTTGCGTATCCCAAGATAATATGTCGATCCAGCATTGAGATTAGCACGCATATAATGCGACGGATAATCGTTATCCGATGTTTCTCGTTGATCAAGCCTTTTTAGTTCACTCAGTGGCGGCGATGTATCTGGTGAATTTACAATGGAATCAATGCTAGTTGAACAGTAAAAATCAAAATCGATTTCACTAGAGGTAGAGGCTGGTACCGAGACTTTCATTACGTAATCTGCTGCAGGAAGGCGTATTAATTCGAGACTTTCTGTCGTTACCAATTTGGTAGGGGTAACCGTATCTCCGTTGCTGTTATAAACGGTAATGGAGATATCCGCTTCATCATAATGGGCTAATTGAGCATAAACATAGTCATCGGAAGCATCGGCATTGAAAACAAAAATATCAGATAGATCCGTGTTACTGACACCTGCACCTTTTACATTAATAGGATCAGGTAGGCTTCCACCATATCCGGTATAAGTGGAATTAATAGATAACGCTGCTGCTGATGTATAGCTTTCATTGACCTTAAGTTCATCATAATCCGTATTGGTAATGTAATACGTACCACTGGAAGAGGGAGTGTATTTATATATTTTGATTGGATGCGATTCTCCATAGGAATATAAATCATGGGTAACAAGTTCGGTTAATGTTTGGCTATTACATGAATCATCACTTAACCCAAGCGATAGAGTACTGTTGGATCCCTCTGCTGCGATATAATAGGTGATTCCTCCAGTAAGTGTCATACCTATATTTGTTGAACTGGTTTCAAAAGGGACCGTTCTGGTACTTGAACTCGAAAACAATTGAACTTGCACCGATTCTGGTTCGCCTGTAACGATTTTGTCATCCTCCTCGCGACCCGCTAGTACTCGATAATAATACTCTGTACATGCTTGGAGTTCATCATCTCGAAATGATAAGGTTTCCGAACTAGAGCTAAAATCAACATATCCATGGGAGGTAACGTTTTCATAAGTTCCATCACTGCTGAGCGCACGCTCCAAACCATATTCATCTGCCTGTGGGATGTGATCCCATGTGATCTCAACGTAGTCATCAGTCCATTCGATCGTGTTGATTACGGGAGCAGGAAAGGGGTAGGTGGCAGGACCGGTGTCTTCAACACACGATAGGAAAATAAAGGATCCTCCTACCATAAAAATAAGTCCGAATAGTAAAAACCGAAATCTAGTATCACTTCGTTGCATAACATTCCCCCTGAAATTAACAAACCCGAAATAAAGTAGGTTTGTCTATATTGCTATTTTTAACAGTGCAAATTTCATGCCAATGAATTTGAATCAAAGAAATGAATCCGATCGATATGGAACAAAAAAAAGGCTAACCTGATTTTTTATTCGCCCGATAAACTTGAAAAATGCGTAAAAATGGAGTGCCCATTTTTTACCAGGAAAAGGATTTTATGTTGGATCAAGCCATACAGCAACCGTATGAGCGGTTTTTGGATATTTTCACACAGGAATTCCAAGCCTATCAGGCGGTATTTTCGCTAGAAAAAGAAAAGAAACAATTGATTTCTGAAAATACCATGGTTGATTTAGAACCTCTGAGTGAACGGTTGGAAGAACAACTTAAAACAGCTTTTCTTCTGGAACAAAAACGAGAGCAAGCTGCAAAACCATTGTATAACCATTTTAATTTGGATTCCGAAGCCCCTTTAGTAGACTTTCTTGCGGTACTGCCAGATCCGGAACGGGAAACGTTATCTTCCTTATATAATGAGTTTAAAATCTTAATCCTGGATTTAAAAGAGCTGAATGAATTAAACAATCGCATCTTACAGGATAACATCAAACTCCTGAATTATATGGTCAACATGCTTACAGGAGAGATGGAGTATGACCTGGACTATAGCGATTTGGTAAAAAAGAAACAACGGAATGAAAAATCGTTCCGCATAAATACCATGGTCTAGCACCAAAATCCCATAGATTAAAGGAGTAATCTATGCCATCAACGTTTAATACCATCGAAATTGGCAAAAAAGGGTTATTCGCCCAACAAGCCGCCCTCAATACCACCGCCCACAATCTGGCGAATGAAGGGAATCCTATTTATTCCCGCCAGCAAATCACCATGAAAGCTGCTCCCCCGTTGTATGAACCGGGCTTATCTCGCGCCATAAATCCGGGGCAACGCGGACAAGGTGTGATGGTACAGGAAATCGCTCGGATACGGGATTCGTTTGTGGATGATCGGATCATGCATGAAAAACAACATGTGGGATTTTGGGAAGCCAAAGAATACTATCTGACGCAGATTGAAGCCCTTCACAACGAACCCGGCTCGCCCAGTGTGAAAACACTATTCAATCAGTTTGTAGAATCATGGAATGGATTAGCTAATAATCCGACGTCTATTGGAGCACGGGAAACTGTACGCGATATTGGTGTGTCTTTAACCCACCACATCAATACGATGTATCAAGAATTCCGGAACATGCAAACCAATGTGGATGCCCGAATTACAGAGAGTATTCAGGAAATTAATCGGTTAGCAAAGGACATTGCCAAGCTCACCGGCGAAATCCAACGGGTGAAATCCAACGGTGATCATCCCAATGATTTAATGGATAGTCGTGATGCGTTAATCGAACAACTTTCTCATATGGTTGATATTCAGGTACATCGGTATGGCACGGATGAAATGACGGTATACATAAATGGTCAACATTTAGTACAAGGTTCATCGGCACGTGAATTAGCAGTCGTGGAAGATTACGATAAACAAGGTCATCTTAAAGTGATCTTTACTGATACGCAAAA
>CAYPZJ010000004.1:0-31283 GCA_964414635.1 uncultured Spirochaetia bacterium | reverse complement strand
GCAGAGGATCCCAACGGATGTTGGAGTCAGTGGGTCAACTGGTCTTTTAATGTAAAACCAGGACCAACGGCACCCGCGGTTACTGTTGATGATATTTGTTTAAACTCCGACGCAACTATTAATTATGCAGGAGGGAATGATTATTCAACAATTGACGTATCGGTTACAAACTTAGGTGGTACAGAGGTATACAGTGAAACGGCTATTTCTTCACCGCATACAATTCTTGCTAGTAATCTAACAGATACCGAACAGCATACTGTAACAATTACAGCTCATGGGATCACGCCTTGTGATAGTGTTACTTCAATATCAAGTGATACCTTTTTGGTTGACCCAATACCTGTAGGACCCATTCCAAGTGCAATTGATATCTTTCTTGGTCAGGATGGCGAGGTTACATTTGGAGTAGGAACTAATGTAGGAATCTTTGATATCGAAGTAATTGCCCCATCCGCTACTATAGCGCATACAAACACAAATATTAGCAGTGTATATACGTTACCATCTGCCGATCTAACAGAAATTGGAACCTATATAGTAAATCTGACATCTTATGGACAGGATAGTTGTTCTACTTATTCAGTCCCGACTAATACAACATTTGTTGTTAATCCTGCAGTTACCTGCCCTACCTTAAATGAAAGTGATATTTGTTTTGGTAGTGATGCAACCGTAACCTGGGCAAGTAATGCTGGTGAAACATATGAAGTGGAATTTTGGGATGGATCGACTTGGGTAAGCCCAACAAACACCGATGTAGACGATGCATCACAGGCTACTCCACCAGTTTCTACTGGATATAAATGGCAGATCCGTGCTACAAAATCAGGATATACAACCGCCTGGTGTGAATCCAATCCTTTTAGTGTTTTCGCGATGCCTACAAATCCCATTTCTATGGTACAAGATCAATGTTTTGGTGATACAACAACAACGATTGCTTTTTTAGCAGGCACATCTAGTGAAATAATTGATTTACAGCTCGATACTACGGCTGTTCCTATAACGGGAGATAATATTACTTTTGATATTTCTGATACATTAGTATGGGATGTGGGAGTGCATACTTGGTCTGTCACACGCGAAACAGCAGAAGGATGTACATCAACCTTTACACAGAATATGGAAATCAAAGCTTTGCCAACCGATCCGATCGATTATACAACGGATCAATGTTATGGGGATCCTACTGCTTGGATCTATTTCCAGGCTGGAACAGGTAGCAATATTTCAAGTATCCAATTAAACACCGCATTAGGAACAAAAACAGGAGATCAAGCTACTGCATCAATGGGGTCATTTCCTGTTGGAGCATATAATTGGACCTATACCTACACACAGAATGGCTGTAGTGAGAATTTCACTGCACCTATGAATGTATATGGAATACCCAGTAATCCGATAAATAATGCACCCGATTTTTGTATAGATAGTGGTAATGCAACAATATATTTTAATGCAGGAGAGGGTGGAACACAAATATCAAATGCAACACTAGGTGGAAATATTGCTACCGTATCGGGTGATTCCGCATCTATCGATTTATCTTCATTTACCCCAGGAACATACACTTGGTCGATTACTCGTGAAATTAATGGATGCAGTGGTACTTATACAGACGATATTGAGATTTTTCCAACCCCTGCATTCACCCAACCCCCTGTAAATATTTGTTATAATGAAAATGCAACAATTGAGTGGACAACACTTGCTGGTGCCGTATATACGGTGGAATTTTATGATGTTACCAGTAGTACGTGGGTTGCTCCCGATTCAATTGTAGGTAATACTGCAACACAGTTTACACCAGATGCGGGAACAAATTACGAATGGCGTATTAAAATGGATATTAGCTCCTGTTCGACAGGATGGGTTAGCAGTGGAGTGTTTGATGTAGAAGCACTTCCTACCATACCTGCGTTGAATGGTATCAGTGATATTTGTCTTAATGAAGATGCGATTGTCACCTGGACACCAGAAGTCAATAAGACTTATGAAATACAATTTTATGATGCATTAACACTGTCATATGGTCCACCAGATGAGGTGATTGTAGGACAGGCTACGCAATATACACCAGGAGTTGCAAGTGGGTATCACTGGCGGATGAGGGTTACAGATACAATCACTACCTGTGTTGGTAATTGGACTAATACTAGTACATTTAATGTATTAGCCTTACCAGCCAACCCAATTATCTCAGCACCCGCTGCATGTTTTGAAGATACAGATGCAACCCTAACCTATTCTTGTGCAGATAGCGAAATCACCGCTGTTGACTTAGACGGTGTAGATGCAATGCCAGTTGTAGGAGGAACAGCAACTGCCTCACTAGCTACGCTTTCACCAGGTACGCATACCTGGACAATTACTCGAAAAGTTGGTAATTGTTCCAGAACCTTTACTCGAACGATGGAATACTATAACGAACTTGCTAATCCTGTAGCCACCGTATATAATGCATGTGAAAATGATGCCAATGTAATTTTGGATTTTATAGATGCTACTGCTGCTGGTGAAATTACATCGCTTGATTTAGATGGGGAAGGTAGTATTGCAAATATCTTAGGTACGACTGCTACAGTACCAATCGGATCATTAACAACAGGATTTCATACGTGGAATATCGTACGAACGTATAATGGATGTAGTAAAACATTTACCGAAACAATGGAGATCATTGCATCACCCGCCGATCCGATTTTAAGTACACCAGATCAGTGTACCGCTTTTAATAATGCAACAATCAATTTTCATCCTGGAGAAGGTGCCTTTGTCGATGCAATACAATTAGATGACATCGTTGCAACCCCACCATTCGGTGATTCAGTAAGTGTGAATATTGGTAGTAAACCCTCGGGTGTATATATCTGGGATGTGACGATAACAAAAAATGGCTGTACAGCCCAATATCAATCACCCATGTCCTTTCTTGATACACCATTGGATCCAATGATAAGCACACCTGTAGCATGTCGTAAACCAGGATATGAAGCTATGATCTATTTTGAACCGGGTACCCTGGCAGAATTATCCGATATTAAATTAGGTGGCGCTGCTGCAACTCCTGATGCACCAAATGATCGAGCCTTAAAGGCGGTTGGTACTTGGCTCCCAGGATCGTACCAATGGGAATACACTCGGACCAATACCTGTGGAGTGGATACCTTCTCTCATAATATGATGTTGGTTGATCCACCTGCAGACAACGTAATCAGTACTCCTAACCAATGTGAAGGTGATACGACGGCAACCATTGAATTTGCACCAGGAACTGGATCACAAATTACACTCTGTCAGCTGGATGGAGGTGTACATGGTGTGCATAACTGTGGTGATACAACAGATGATGAAGGTTCTGTAGATATTTCAACCTGGGGGGCTGGAACATATACATGGACCATCACCCGCTTGGTCGATCCATGTGATGAAACATACACCCACACGATGGAAATCATTGCTTATCCTACTGATCCTATCGAACAAGCACGTAATCATTGGGATTGTGATGATGTGGCTGTGATTGATTTCTTACCAGGAACTGGAGGAGAAATAATCGATGCATATCTGACCAATGGTAGTGGAACCCCGATAACGGCAGCTATTTGGCCCAGTCAAGATCAAGCTACTGTAAATATTGTTGGTTGGCCACTGGGAACATATACCTGGACTGTTACACGCCAGGTCGGCAATTGTGCCAATACATTCACTGCAGATATGGACCTAACGGTTTGTCCCGATCATCCCAAAAATTGTTCCGAAATCAACATGTCGGAACCTTGTGCGGATAGTGGAATCTACACGGTCGATTTCGATGGTCCTGGTGGACGGGATCCCCTAGATGTATATTGTGATTTCGACACAGAAGGAGGAGGTTGGATGCTGGTGTTGAATTATCTACACCAGGGGGGGACTAACCCTTCAGTACAAGTTCTAACCGATCGCTTACCCCATTTAGGTAGTACAACGTTGGGAGTTGATGAAAGTGGTGATCCCCTTACTTGGGGACATGCAAGTGCAGCATTAATGAATGAGATCGAATTTAATGAAGTACGGTTTTATGGGAAAACAAGTTATCATTGGCGTACCATGCATTTTATCACAGACGCATGTAATGCCTATTTCAAATCTGGAGCTGGTGGATGTGACATTGCTACGATTCAAGGAAGTACCCTATTACCAGATCATACAGCTAAATTGCCTGTTTTAACGGATAGCCGGTGGACCGGTCGGGGTGACTATGCCATGACTGATTTTCCATTCTACAACGGTGGCGATTGGCATTGGGCAATCCGCCGCTCCAACGGCGATGACGATTGGTGGATGGATGATTACCCCGGCGATCATGATGGGTATCACACCTTGCATCAGATATGGGTGCGAACCGAACCCACCTTCTTCTGGGATCCGTTTGAAAACGCGTGGGATATCGACGAAGGGGTTCCCTACGGTGAAATTATCTTCAACGATGTATCAAACATTCAAAACCTGCGATTGGAAAACCTGGATAGTTCCATTACTATTCCTGGAAATACCTATGATAGTACGGGTTATGCCGATCCATCCTCATTAAGCCCAGGAACATATTACTGGCGGTATGATGTCCATTACAGTACTTATGTCTGTTCGTATGAGCATGAAGTAGAAGTACTCCCCGCTCCAGAATATCCGCCGGACTGTAATGAAATTAAACTCAATGATCCATGTGCAGAAAGTGGTGTGTACATGATTGATCCGGATGGTACAGGTGGACTGGATCCGTTCGACGCCTATTGTGATATGGAAACCGATTTCGGTGGTTGGACCCTGGTAATGAATTATTCACACCGGGGTGGAACCAATCCTGTCTTAAATGCGCGAACCCTTGATTTACCATTATTAGGTGTTGATACACTCGGGACGGATGAAAGTGGAACTGTCTATTGGGGTCATGCAGCACCATCCTTGCTTACTCAGTTTGATTTCACTGAAACTCGGTTTGAAGCATATGGCAATTACTCAGGACGTCGTATTCATTTTATCTCTGATGCTTGTAATGATTATTTCAGGACAGGTGCAGGTGGATGTGATATCAATCGATTGAAAACTGTGCATACACTATTACCTGACCATAATGCTAATCTTCCTGTTGCTGCTGATGGTCAGTGGGGTCCTCAGGGTGTGAATGCCATGTGTTATTATCCCTTCTATAACGGTGGTGATTGGCACTGGGATGTTCGGGGAGATAATCGCTGGTTAGTAGACGATCATACGGATGCGGGATCGTCTTCGAGTACCATCCATAAAATTTGGATTCGGAATGTTCAACCCAACCCCAACTTCCAAGATCCCATGGATTATGTCTTGGATTCCAATGTAGGTGATAATGTTTCTGTAATTGGATTTAGCGACGCATCCAATGTGATTAATCTTGAATTGGATGGACAACCTGCTACCATAAATGGAAATGTTGGAACCATTGATACCTCTTCCTGGGGCGAAGGAACCTATACCTGGACGTATGATGTCGTTCACGCTTATGCCACATGTTCGTATTCCCATACAATGGAAATTCTTCCATTGGCGGAGTTTCCGCGGGATTGTTATGAAATAAAAATGGCTAATCATTGTGCTGAGAATGGCGTATATACAATCGATGTAGATGGGATTGGCCCCCTCGCTCCGTTTGATGCGTATTGTGATATGAATACTGATAATGGTGGTTGGACGCTCGTTTTGAATTATAACCATGCAGGTGGATCCAGCCCTGCTACGCAACCCCGTACGGATTCACTTCCACTGCTTGGTTCCACCAATCTAGGTAATGATGAAAGTGGAACAGCCTATTGGGGTCATGCAGCACCTTCCTTATTCTCTGAAATGGTTGTGGGTGAAATGCGCTTCTATGCCAAAACAAGTCATCATGATCGCGTTATCCATTTTATGTCTGATGCGGGTTTAAGTTATTTCAAATCAGGATCGGGAAGTGTAAATATTGGGAACCTGGTCAGTAATCATACCTTGATGCCAGATCATACCGCATATATCCCTGCTCAAGCGAATGGAAATTGGTCTAGCCAGGGTGATAATGCTATGTGCTATTATCCTTTCTACCGCGGTGGAGCGTACCATTGGGATATTCGGGGAGATGGAAGATGGCTTGTTGATAATGATATCGGAGTAGGTAACAGTGCCAATACCATACACCAGATTTGGGCACGAGAACAACGACCTGTTCTAACCATCAGTGATCCGTTTATCGAAGCACCAGATGTCTATGAAGGTTCCACGAATGCAGTGATTCGATTTACGGATGCCACCGATGTGCAGAATTTACAACTAAATGGTATTGCTGCTACTATTACTGGTAATGATGGGCATGTGGATCCGTCTTCCCTAATACCAGGAACCTACGAATGGACATACGAAATCATGCATGGGACTTATCCATGTTCCTATAGTCATGAGATTACTATTATCCCTGAAACAACAGTACCACAGTCCTGTTATGAGATTAAGATGAATGATCCATGTTCATCTAGTGGGGTATATCAAATAGATCCTGATGGAGCAGCTGGAGCGTTGCCTCCTATGGATGCCTATTGTGATCAAACAACTGATGGAGGTGGGTGGACTTTAGTATTGAATTATCTCCATAATGGAGGGACAAGTCCTGGATTAGATGTTCGAACAAATACCCTACCACTTATTGGTAGTAATCAATTGGGCGCAGATGAAAGTGGAACCCCTTATTGGGGTCATACAGGAAATGCATTGCTTTCAGCAATTCCATTTTCCGAACTACGCTTCTATGGGCGAACATCAGAAAATAATCGGATTATTCACTTCATTTCCAGTGCAGGTGCTGGATACTATCGAACAGGATCTGGCTCAGTACTTCTAAATGATTTACGTAACAACCATGTAAAAATGCCGGATCATTCAGCATATATTCCAGATCAAGCAGATGGTGGATGGAGTAGTCAGGGTGACAATGCATTATGCTACTATCCATTTTATCGAGGAGGTGCATATCATTGGGATGTCCGTGGCGACGGGCGTTGGCTGGTGGATAATGGCACAGGTGTTGGTAATTCTGCAAGTACCATGCACCGAGTATGGGTACGTGAGCAAAAACCTTCCCACGGTGTGATTGATCCGATTATTAATGCTTTAGATACTTACGAAGGATCTACCAATGCGGTAATCAACTTTACTGATATTTCTACTGTAACGGATATCGCATTGAACGGTGTAGCAGCAACAGTGCTTGGGAATTCTGCCCGTGTAGATGTTTCGAATACAGGTGTATGGACCCCTGGAACTTATGAATGGACATACACGGTTACCAATGGAATTTACACGTGTCCGTTTGTTCATGAAATTGAGATTCTACCCTACACTATCCCACGAGATTGTTACGAGATTAAAATGAACGATCCCTGTGCAACCACAGGAATATACGAGATTGATCCAGACGCAGCAGGACCCTTGGTTCCATTCGATGCCTATTGTGATATGACAACGGATGGTGGTGGCTGGACACTCGTGCTCAATTATCTCCATAAAGGCGGTACGAACCCAGGTCTAAGTTATCTGACTGACAAACTACCCATTCAAAAAGCTACGACACTTGGTGGGGATGAGTCGACTGATCCAGATTCCTGGGGACATGCCACGCCTGCACTAATGAGTGAATTCAACTACTCAGAGGTACGTTTCTACGGTATTACTAATCAACATAGCCGGGTGTTGCACTTTGTTACCCCTGGTTGTATAAGTTATTTTAAGACAGGAACCGGATCGTGTTCTGTTCCGGATATTAACACTGGTAGCACGCCGTTGCCAGACAATACCGCCTATTTGCCTACCTCTGCGAATGATCATTGGACCAGTCGTGGAAATAACGCCATGATTGATTTCCCCTTCTATCGAGGGGGTGCTTATCATTGGGCAGTTCGTGCAGATGGAGGTCGTTGGTCGGTTGATAATTGTCCCAATTCTTCCGCATACGATACGTTTCATCAAATTTGGATTCGGGAATCGGATCCTGGATTTGGATTTACGGATCCGTTTATCGATGCACCAAGTGTCAATCAAGGAGCGATTTCTGCGGTGATTAATTTCTCCGATGCTTCCATCGTACAAAACATTACTTTTAATGGAGATGGAAACGTCGTACAAAACGGAAATCAGTTTGAATACAATCCTTCTGCTTTACCTGCTGGAACGTATACGTGGGAATACGAAGTGGTTCATGGACCGTATATTTGTACTTTTACCCATGATATGGAAATATTCCCGGTATTCTATCGCAACTGTAGTGAAATACTGGATGCCGATCCCTGTGCACAAAGCGGGGTATATCAGATTGATCCCGATGCGGCTGGACCAATGGCTCCCATGAGCGCGTATTGTGATATGTTCACCGATGGAGGAGGATGGACTTTGGTCCTCAATTACTTACATCGTGGAGGAACCAACCCTGATCCAACCGTCCTAACAGATCGGCTACCTTTAATTGGGAGTGATACACTTGGTGTGGATGAAGGTGGGCATGCTATTTATTGGGGACATGCAAGCAATGCTTTATTGAATACAATCCCCTTTGATGATATGCGTTTTTACGCCAAAACCAGTGCTCATAGTCGCGTCATGCATTTCCGAAGTGTTGGTTGTAATGATTATTTCACAGGAAATGCTACCCAGTGCAATATTGCACAAATTAATGGTAGTAGTACGCTACTCGGGAATCACACTGCTAATCTTCCGGTTGTTGCGAATTCCGCTTGGGATACCAAAGGCGATTTTGCTATGACGCAGTATCCCTTCTATCGAGGTGGCGCGGAACACTGGACCATCCGAACCAACAACCATTGGGCGGTGGATGATCATAGCGGAACGTCTCCACATACACTACACCGAATCTGGGTGCGTAACTCCAGTGGAACCAGTACGCCCGATGTATTTCTATCTACAGAAAATGTAATGGAAGGGGATACCGAAACCCACATTTATTTCTCAGACGGATCGCAGGTAACCGATCTCACATTCAATGGGGGATCGATATCCGTAACAGGTGATGAAGCGGTTGCAGATCCATCCGCTCTTGCTCCAGGTACCTATTATTGGACATATACGGTAGATACCTGTACTTTCACCCATCCGATGCGAGTACTGTGTGATCCTTCCGATCAGGTCGTCAGTAAGAACAATGTTTGTTTAAATGATTCTCCTTTGGAAATAACATTTACAAATGGAAACTATATTAAAGATTTACGCTTTAATGGTACACTGGTTACATGGACTGGAAATACAGCATCTGTGGTTAGTAGTGCACTTGCAGTTGGGACATATAATTGGACCTATGATGTTCAAAAACCTGATTGTATCACACGTAGCTTCACTATTCCTGTCGAAGTACTACCCCTTCCCGTGGATGAATTTGTTGCAAGCGATGAAATGCTCATTTTGAATTATGTACACAAGGGTGGAACCAACCCATCCTTATTTGTACACAATGGACCACGGCTTCCCCAATTGGGAAGTACAATCCTGGGTGATGATGAGCAGTACAGTCAGACAACCTGGGGACATGCCGGACCGGCATTGCTTGGTTCTATTTATTTCGATGATGTGCGCTTCTTTGGAATCACAAGCAACCATGGACGAGAAATCAACTTCATTTCCGATGCGTGTACCAGCTACTTCCGAACAGGAGGAGGAGGATGTGATTTAGGTGCATTAAGTGGTGCACCTCTTGAGCCTACACATTCTGCATTCCTACCAGTAACCGTTGACGGACGCTTTACCGGACAGGGTAATAATGCCATGACAAACCTCCCCTTCTACGATGGTGGTACATCCCACTGGGGTATACGAGGAGAAGGAAACCGATGGGAAGTGGATGATTATCCTGCAGGAACAAGCCAACATTATGACTTCGACACCATCCATCAGATTTGGGCTCGGACACCTGAAAATGTATCAGATACCGATACGTTGGCAACGATTGATTTTTGGGATGCAAGCAACGTTGTGAATCTACAATTTAATGGAAATCCTGCAACGCTCAGTGGTAATCAGGGTCAGTATAATCCATCTGCGTTGGATCCCGGATATTACGATTGGACGTATACTATTGACAATGGAACTTGTTCAGCCGATTACATACACACGATGGAAGTGAAGTGTAACCCAGTAGCAGATGTTTTTGATTCGGTTGATAACATCTGTGAGCGAGATCCCGAAGCAAAAATCTATTTCACCGATGGTAGTTTAGTAGATAATCTACGTCTAAATGGCGTACTTGCAACCATTACAGGAAACGAAGGTTCAGTAAACACGTCGACTTTTCTCCCGGGCACCTACGAATGGACATATGATATTATCGATGGTATTTGTAGTGGGTATTATCGCCATACAATGGATATTTATCCAGAAGCTGGCGATCCATTCATACCTGAAGATGAAATTCTCGTGTTGAATTATCTCCATAAAGGAGGAACCAATCCTCCGTTGGTTTATCGAAATACCTACCTGCCAAAAGAAGGAAGTTATACTTTAGGTGACGATGAAAGCAACAATGGAACTACATGGGGACATGCAATACCAGCCTTGTTATCTACGATGGAATTCGATAACCTACGATTTTATGCCGCTACCAGTGCGCCGCATGGTAGGTCTATGAATTTCCAAACCAGCGCATGTAATGATTATTTCAAGACTGGTACAGGTCGATGTAATATTTCAGACCTGAATACGAATAGTGTTCTACTTGCTGGACATACAGCCAACCTCCCAACACAGGCATTGAGCGGTTATGCTGATCGAGGTGTTGATGCGATGGTTCATTATCCCTTCTATCGCAGTTCAACGTACCATTGGAATTTGCGTCATAGTAATAACTGGTTTGTTGATGAGACGGGAACCAATTACTATCAGTATGATACGCATCACCAAATTTGGGCGGAAGCAGCACCTTCTGTTTTAGAAGGTTCGAGTTTAGCTGTTATTAATTTCACGGATGCATCAAACATCCAGAATTTGAAGTTTAATGGCGATACTGGTACTTGGTTTAATGGTAATCAGGGACGATTTGATCCATCCCTTTTGGCACCAGGGGTTTACAATTGGACATACGAAGTTCATTCAGGAACATGTATCTATAATTATGCACATAGTATGCAAATAAAATGTGCTGCTGTTCCCGATGTAATGAGTAGCGTTTCTGATATATGCGACGAAGATACGTTAGCACTGATCCATTTCACGGATGCAACCAAAGTATCCAATTTGAAGCTAAATGGGCAAGTTGCAACAATTAACGTTGGATTAAATCAAGGAGAATACGATCCATCAGCATGGTATCCAGGAACATATACCTGGACCTATGATGTTACCGAAGGAAACTGTACTACCTCATACAGTCACGATATGACGGTCAACCCCATGCCTTATGATGTGTATGATGCACAGGAAGTGTTGGTACTTAATTATCTGCATCAAGGCGGGACAAATCCTGCTATCAATGCGAGAACCACCACGTTACCTACTTTGGGGAGCACGACGTTAGGAGATGATGAAGGGGGTGATCCGCTTCATTGGGGACATGCAGCCCCATCCCTATTACAGACGGTTGATTTTGATGAATTGCGCTTCTATAGCCGTACGAGTCACAACGATCGAATAATCCACTTTATTAGTGATGCCTGCAATTCTTACTTCCTTACTGGAAGTGGAAGTTGTAACATTGGTGCGATTAAGACAGCTGATCTGCAACCCGATCATACGGGTTATATTCCTCCCCTTTCTGATAGCGGCTGGAGCAATAAGGGTGATCGTGCGATGACCGATTTTCCATTTTATACTGGGGGGGCTTATCATTGGGCAATTGGTGCAGAGGGCTATCGTTGGATGTCTGATTATTATGAAAACAATTCTGCACATGATACGCAGCATCAAATCTGGGCACGTAAAGAGCTGGATGCGGTATATGACGATGTTACTTTAATCGAAATTCCATTCACTAATCCTGGAGCAGTGATTAATCTTCGATTCAATGGTGATTCAAGTGGGGTTTCTTGGTCAGGGAACAATGGACAATATGATCCGAGCGCATTGCCGCCGGGTATTTACGCATGGGAATACGAGGTGACGACAGGCACGTGTACCAAGACATTTAGCCATGAGGTTGAAATTTTGTGTATTCCTCCTGTGGATGCGTTTAGCAGTGCACCTGCTGTTTGTGAAGGGGATACGGATGCTCGAATTTGGTTCACCCCACCCGATGATGTGCTAAATGTGAAGCTCAATGGTGGTCCTGCTAGTGACAACGGAGATGGAAGTTATAGTTATAATCCATCCAGTCTGCTGGCAGGAACCTATGTGTGGACATACGATATGGATGATGGTACCTGTGTTGGCTCCTATAGTCATGATATGACGGTAAAACCCAAACCAGCCAATCCTATTACAAGCACTCCGGATTTATGTTCGTTGCTTGGTATTGCGGTAATAAATTTTGATCCTGCAGCATTTAGTGAAGTAACATCCGCATGGCTGACCGATGAATTTGGAGTGGATCAACCAGCAGATATATCCTCTAATCCGGGTACAGTGGATGTAACTGGATGGACACCTGGTACCTATTTATGGACAGTTGTGCGTGATGGTGCTAATGGATGTTCAGAAACCTTCACCTCATCTATGACGATTACATTTGAACCTCCCGATCCTATTGTAGCAGCAAGTGATGCATGTGATGATGATCTGGAAGCATACATCACCTTTGATCCTGGGTCAGGTGGTGAAATTATTGCTGCTGAATTGGATAATCCAGGGGTCCCGGTTACAATTGATGGTCCCGGGGATATGGCAACAGCGGATATTACCTCGCTTGGACCGGGTGTGTATACTTGGACAATTACTCGGGATAATGGTTGTACAACGAAGGATTTCACTACCGATATGATTATCTATAGTATGCCTTCGGATCCAATCGATAGTATTTCCAACCAATGTTTGGGTATTGATACCGAAGCAGTGCTGAATTTGCTACCAGGATCCGGTGCAGAAATTACCTATGCTGATTTGGGTGGTATTGAGATTAATTATGCAACAGATATTGTTGGGGATTCAATCAGGATGGATATAACCGGTTGGTCGACAGGTTCTTATCAATGGACCGTACGCCGTGGAATCAATGGGTGTGAAAGCGAATTTTATTATACCACCCATATTTCTGATTTCCCAGCGGATCCAATTAAGACAGTGTATGATGCTAATGAAGGGGATCCTACCCTGTCTATCGAATTCAATGCGGGAACAGCAACGGATATCAGTCCTGCTATGTTGTATTCCGATGATTATTCCTGGTCGCGAGCAGCAACAGTATTTACCGGTTCAGATACTGCTGTGGTAGATATTTCGGATCGCTCAGCGGGTACGTATGTATGGGAAATTACAATTTCCAATCACGGATGTACCAAAATCTATACGGCTCAAATAGAAATTCTTCCTTAAAAAACAATCTACACCGCTTTCCGACGTAGGATCAATGTAGCAATTGCTCCTACGTCGCATTTCTTTATTATGTTTATTGCTTACCAGAACTTATTCCTAGTTTTTAGAACAGCTTGATAACAAAACGCTTAAAAGTAAACAATGGGATCTTCCAAAAATAAGATGCATAAAACCAATTTTGCAAAAAGCGAGGCGACAAAGCAATCCCCTGTTCAGAAAAAGATTGCTTCGCGTTGTTCGCAATGGCACGCAAATATTATGAATTGGGGTACATCTAAGTTGACAATTCTGTCATATTGTTTAATATTTCAAAGACTGTATTTATTGAAGGATTGGCGACCTTATGCATACACCCACCATGATATCCGTTCAAGGACTAACCAAACGGTTCGGATCCGTGGTTGCTGTTGATAATTTAACCCTGGAAATCAAACAGCAGGAAATATACGGCTTTTTGGGCCCCAATGGTGCTGGTAAAACCACTTCCATTAATATGTTGTGCGGGTATTTAAAACCGGACAAGGGAACGATACGCTTTTCTGATTCATTGGCACAATCGCCTTCCCCACGAGATCATATTGGAATATGTCCACAAGAGTTGGTACTTTGGAATGAATTAACCTGTCAAGAACAATTGGTCTACATCGCACGCTGCTATGATGTTCCGAAGGCACAGGTACAAACCCGAGCCCAAATGTTATTGGATGCAATGGGACTTACACCAAAAACGCACACCTTAGCGAAAAATTTGTCAGGAGGGATGAAACGCCGTCTTAATTTAATTATGGGTTTGATGCATGATCCTGCAATTCTTATTCTGGATGAGCCGGAAGCAGGATTGGATCCCCAAAGTAGGGTGTTGGTGCGGGATTATATTGCCAGGTTATGCAAAGAAGAAGGTAAAACGGTTGTATTAACTTCTCATAATATGGATGAAGTAGAACGATTGGCTGATCGGGTGGCTATCATAGACAAAGGTTCAAAATTAGTGGAAGATACACCAGAATCTTTAAAAAATCATGTGGGTTCAGGAGATGTGTTAGAAATAAAAATTGGTACGGAACAGGTTGAAGAATCGCAGCTGAAAATGCAGCTAGCAGATTTAGCAGAACAGTTCCAATTTGTAAAACCAATCTTATCTATACAGGGATATCATCTGGTAGATACGCTACCTGCGATTGTGAATCGACTTCGGGAGCATTCTTATCCTATCGGAAGTGTTCAACTTCGTCGGAATACACTAGAGGATGTATTTATTGCTTTAACGGGGAGGCAGTTACGCGTATGAAGCTATTGATTGTATTTTCAAAAACCATGCGTGAATTGTCGCGGGATTGGTTGGTGCTTATTCTCACCATTGTTACAGCATCTGCCTTTGTGTTATTATATAAACTCATGTTTATAGGTGGTTCGACTACATATCGTATTCTCATTGTAAATGAAGATCAAAGCCGCATGGAACAACTAATTGGATTAGACACCTATGACCATTTGCTAACCGGCTTTGATGAAATGCAATATGACAGTGGAGCACCAATGCTTTCCATTGAAACCGTAGATTCTTATGACACTGGGAAAACCAAATTGCAGAATAAACAAGCGGAAGCCATGCTGATCTTAGAAGCAGGATTTAGCCAAGCTATGGTTAATACACAAAAGGAGGGAATATCCCATGGGGTTCCAATCAAAATGGTGGGTGATTTATCCAATTCCTTATACTTGATTGCTGCGATTCTTGCGACTACAGCCGTGGAGGGGTTTGTTCAAGCATACACAGGAACCAAACCCTTGCTTTCGTTTAGTGAAAAACCATTGGGTAGTTCGGGGAAGAAAACCGAGTTTGATTTATATATTCCGGGTTTGCTTATCTTCTCAATCATCATGCTGGTATTTATTTCATCTATGACGGTTACTCGTGAAGTGGAATCGGGTGCCATGAAGCGGTTGAAGTTAAGTCATGTTCGTTCATTCGACCTGTTGGGGGGAATCAGTTTAGCTTTTCTTATTGTAGGGATGGTTGCATTGGGATTTACATTTGGAGTGGCATTACTTTTGGGGTTTAACAGTTATGGTAATATCTTCTTAGTATTACTAATTGCTGGGTTATCAATCTTCAGTGTGGTTGGTGTGGGATTGCTTGTCGCGTGTTTCGCCAAAACGGTAACGCAAGCGTTTCTAATCGCGAATTTTCCACTTATTTTGATGATGTTCTTTTCTGGATCGATCTATCCCATACCACCGATTCCCTTATTTATGATGTTAGGGCAACCCATCCATATGATGGATTTTCTTCCCGTAACCCATGCTGTATCTGCCTTAAACAAGGTGTTAACGTATGGAGTTGGAATCGATCAATTAGTTTATGAAATGTGTGCTTTAGGATGCTTATCCGTACTATATTTTGCTTTAGGTGTGATTCTGTTTAATAGATTACGCTTTGGATCACGGTGATTTGTAATTGTCATTTAAAGTAGTAGAAATCGTATAATCCACCCATTTCCTTCTTTTTCATAAAGCGATTATTTTAGATCATACATTCTCTGAAAAACCATTCAGAATTCTATAACAACAAAACATACTTGCTGATGAGCACTACATGAGAAAGGAGAATAACACATACTATGGAAACGAATGCTATCCAATCAGTTCAACCGAACGTACAACAAGAGGAAACCCAAAACGATACCCAATCTAAAAAGAGATTACGGACAGCAAGTATAACTGCAACAACTATCGCACTGGTTGCCGTTACCTTTTTTACAGTAAACTATTTTTTAAAACAACTAATGATAGTTGGTGCTGTAGAAGGGATCGCTATTGTCGCTTGTATTCTGGCGTTGATATTTGTAATACGCAATCACATTTCATTGGGAATGGCGTTGGTTATCTATCCTATTGTGGGAGTCACCATGTTTGCCGGAATCTTTTCTGAAGAAATAGGGGGTAATGGATTTACGATAATTGTCTTTTCGACTACTGGTGTTTATGCAGCAGCCATTGCGCTAGCAGCATTTTTTCTAAATCGAATCCATGTTTTGATAATGACGGGGATAACTATAGTATATTTTATTGCTATATCGATGTTTATTACCGACCCGTTAGCCAAGGAACATGTTGTTACAGCGCTTGCTTCGTTATTAGTAATGGGTGTGGTTGCGTTTTATTTTACGGGTTATTACAAGCAGCTAATTACCAAAGCTCAAAATACAGCCCAACAAAATCAAACAAGCCGAGACCAGATGTTTCAGTTGATAATAAAAATTCGAGAACTCCACGATACCATGCAAGCAAGTGAGCAGGAAGTATCCGAGCAATTTTCGGAGATTGACCGGATCTTAAAAGCGTATCAAAGCCAAATTGATACACTAAATCAAGAAATGGGAACGGTGGAATCCGAACTACATGAGAATACATCAGAACTCAATATTTTAACCGAAGCCGTGGGAACGATCTCAGAAAAGATTGAATCCCAATCAGCGCATATTGCCCAGAATGCATCTGCCCATGAAGAAACCGTTAACTCCATTCAATCGATTACAACTAATATGGAACAAGTGAATTCGAATCATGAAGGACTAACATCTACTGCGGAACAAGGCAAAAGTGGGGTGCAATCCGTAATTCAATCGCTGAATGAGTTAGAAAAGTACCAGCATAATATGACCGATATCACCAGTTCCATCATTAATATTTCAAAACAAACTCATCTGCTTTCTATGAATGCATCCATTGAGGCAGCCCATGCGGGTGATTCGGGACGGGGATTTGCAGTTGTAGCGGACGAAATTCGAAAACTGGCGGATGAAACCAGTATGAAAACAAAAACCATTACCGACCTGATTCAAACAATGAGCAATCAAATTACAAATACTGTTCAGGAGGTAACCAGTGTCAATAATTTCCTATTGACGATGTCGGATGCCATTACAGAAACAGCACCCCTCATTCAAGAAACCAATTCAGGGTTACGGGAGCAAACGTCAGCAAATAAAGAAGTGATGACTTCCATTCGACAGATTATTGATATTACGTCTGCTATTCGGGAAAGTGCTTCTCAAGAAAAATCAATTACAGAAAATTATAAACAGCGGTTCCACACGATTGCAGATGGGATTAACACCATGAAAACGGTTGTGACCGATTTAGTCCAATACACCGAACAATCGATCGCAGGATTGAATGCGATCAACCGTATCTATGAGCGAACACAAGAAATGAACGAACAAATTCAGACAATCATGGAACAGCTGGATCAGGCTTAGCTGGGTTTATTCGACTGGGAAAGAGCTGATTCAATACGTCCTAAAATAGATTTGATATCTTGAAGCACCTGAATGGTATCATGATCTGATGGTCCCTCCAAATGTTTTTGTTTCCGTTCAAGGAATTCTTCCCGTTGCTCCAGTACAAGCGTTTTAAATGCCACCGAATCTTTTATTCCAACCAGTTTCATATCTGCCATGGTATTTCCACTGGTTCCGGCGGTCTCAATTTTAATGATATTCAGGTTCAACCAACGAAGAATTGGTCCCTCAACAAAGGTAAGATCCTGGATGTTTTCAAGAGGAATGGTTTTTTCAGTTTGGATCAGCACACCTTTTTTATAATGCAGCGATCGTTCTGTTAGGGTGCAGAACAGGTGTTCGTAATAACGTTTTGCATAATATTGTCCAAGTCCTAAAAACCAGAAAGGCAAGGCGAGAATTCCAACAATTGTACTGGCTAGGATAATAGCCACATACAGCAGAATATAGGTCTTCACTTCCTTATTAAAGGATGCTTCTTGAATAATCACAGGTTCTTTTCGTTTGGAATTCAGTGGTTCCATTATGCTCCCCCCAATCTAAATTTGGTACGCACTCGATAAATACATGGTTATCCTAGTGGTGGATGAAAAGCCACATGAACCGCGTCAAATCGAAACCGCAAAGTAGTGTGTATTTTTGAATGATCGGAAAGATAAATTTGACTCTCAAACTTATAAAATGTACCATCCACTTCGATCAAACGGAGCTGGATTCGATCTAGCATGGTTAATAGTGTGAGGCACAAATCGGAATAGGGATAGGTCCCTTCCCGAAGCTCCATCACCTCATCACCCATGAATGTATATTGCGGAAACACTGATAAACCCAATCCTTCTGAAAAAACCTGATATATCGATTTGTCAAAGTATTCCATGTCCTGGATACTATCAGCGGATAAAAATCGTTTGGCTTCATCCCAATTCCCCTCCATCACCTCTGTAAACAACATAGCTATTTGTTCCTTTACCTCTATCGGGACTTTTTCGGAGTATTCTGTTTCTAAAAAGTTAATATAGGCAGGTAATTCCAGCGTCTCGGATGATTCCTGTAAAGCATTGTCCTGCGCAAAACTGGTTGCGCATAACCCCAATGCTATGATCCATGCGAAAAAAGCAGCTACGTGTAATTTCATTCCTACACTCCTTTAAAAGATTTATACCATGCATAGTAACACAACCGATTAAACCCACATACAAAAAAAGTCATGGGGTTTATCCTATTTTGCATGCATGAAAGCTATCCAATCCCCGTTGTTTGAAATAATGTTGATGGTACGCCTCCGCTTCATAAAATGTGGTTGCCGGTACGATTTGGGTTACAATGGGTTGTTCCCATTTACGTGCTTGTTCTAAAGAATCACGGCTGTGTTCCGCCATTTGTCTTTGTTCATCACAATGATAAAAAATGATGGAACGATATTGGGTTCCAATATCCGGTCCCTGACGGTTCAGCAGGGTTGGATTATGCATATTCCAAAACACCTCTAACAATTCGTCATACGAAATCAAGTTATCATCATACTTCAAGGTTATGGCTTCCGCATGACCGGTGGTACCGGTGCAAACCTCTTCATAGCTCGGCTGTTTCTTTGTTCCTCCTGCATACCCAACTATAGTGTTTGTGACACCGTGTAATGCATCAAATTTTGCTTGGACTCCCCAGAAACACCCCGCTCCAAACGTTGCTTGTTTAATCATAAGCTATCTTACTTCCTCCACTACAGTTATTAACACCCTGCTCGCACAACCCACCAATGAAAATTATTATCAATTGCGTCGTTTTTTACGTGCCTGTATGTAAATACGGATGGGAGCAGGATATCCTTCCACCGTTTTGTCGGAATTGGTTGGGTCTAGAAAATCGGTCAGGGATTCTGTTCCAACCCATGGAGTATCCCGTTGTTCGTTCGGTTCGAGTTTTGAGGAATGCAAGACTTGGATATCATAAAACTGAGAGCGCTTCAGCATGTTTACTAGAGCAGTAACCGTAGGTAAAAACCAATAACCCGTGGCTTTTAAGTAACGATCTTCTGGGAATAAACAGATGGAATCATCCCCTGGGATTCCTGCACTTTCTAATACCAATATCCCTTCGGGTTTCAAGCTTCGGTGGATATCTTGAAGCATTTGTAACGGATTTCGCCGGTGGTAGAGGATACCCATCACAAATAATACATCAAAGAATTGCTCAAACAGGTTTAAGTCTTCCACACCAAAAAGTTCAAATCCCAATCGTCGTTCCTGGAGGAAATGTTGATTCAAGCGATAAAAAAAGAAATAACGTTCCAATGGTTCAAATCCAATAACTAAACGAGGATTTGATGCAAGCATGCGCAACATATAGTATCCATTGTTACAACCGATATCCCCAATGATTTTCTGATGTAGATCCACATGAGGAACTACACGATCCCATTTCAAGGAGCTGATCCACTCACTATCAATGGGAATCCCAAAATACTCGAATGGTCCTTTGCGCCAAGGCTTTAGGGACTGTAGCTGCTGGCGTAAGCATTCATGTTGCGAAGAGGAGAGTTCATGTCGGTCACCGATGGAAACAACATCGTCGTAAAAAACCCGATAGGTAGTAGAAAACGAAGGGATTTTGATAAGATGCTCCCAAAATCTTTTTGTAGCGGAACGATCCAACATGGATGACACTTCTATACGTTTATGTAAAATACGATCCGCATGAGAAAGGCGGGATAAATAAGGTTCCAGATAGGTATCATTTAAATACCAGTGTGAGCACGGCAGTGAAAGGTATGAAGAATCCATGCACATGTTACTTGCTGCTATCTTTTGATTTATGACAAATGAATGAAGTAAAATTATACCATGAAAAATAAGGATAAACCGAGTCAAACCCGGCTTCGCGAAATAATCCCATATATTGGTCTGACGTTAATGGGATTAATACTTGTTCCAGAGCTTCTCGTTTTTGACTGATTTCCAATTCTGAATAGCCATGCTGTCTTTTTAACTGATAATAGTGTTGCACAAATGCATCTCGAATCAAGGGATCCTGTTGAGTTAGTTTCTCACTCATTAAGAACACCCCCCCAGGCTCTAATCCTTTATAAATCTGTTTTAATAAGCTGATACGATCCTTTGGTTCTATGAATTGAAGCGTATATAAAGCAATAATAACACTTGCATGTTTATAATCATTCTGACGTATATCCTGTAACAAAAGGGTTACACTGGATTTATGGGGATACGAAAACTGATTCAGCTTTTGCTCTGCCTGTTTTTTCATGGCTTCCGATGTGTCAAGACCCAAAATTTTAAAGAATTCGATCCCTTGGTGCTCTAACTTTTTTAATAATAACAAGATCGTTGTCCCCGTAGAATAACCCAAATCATAAATACTACTCCCTGGTTGGAAAAAGCGTACTGCTAAATCTACGGTCATTTGTTGAATAATATGATAGAACGGGATGCTGCGCTGTGCCATATCATCGAAGACACATGCCACTTGTTCGTTAAACTCGAAGGGACGTAAAGGATTGGGGTGGGTTTGAAAGATTTGATCAGTACCATTCATTTGGCATTCCTTTTTCGGAGATCCGCGTAGACTGCTTTCCTGAACAAAAGTAACGTTTTTTTAAATTGGAGCCAAATTCCGTTGCGATACATACGGTTGACATCACCGGTTTTTGCTATACCTTATTACTAGAATGCGCAAATGGAGGCGGATCATGGCGAAAATCGAATGGAATCAAAGCTTAGCGGTGGGGATAGATTTGATTGATGAACAGCATAAAATGCTGTTGGATCGGCTTAATAATATTTCTCAAGCAATTGACCGGAGCGAGGGGCTAACCAAAATTTCTGAAACGCTCGATTTTATGATTGAATATACCGATTTTCATTTTTCTGAAGAAGAAAAACACATGGAAGCAACATCATATCCAGAACTGGAAACCCATAGAATGCTTCATAATGAGTTTCGAATCATTCTGGATGATTTGGTTTCGGACTTTCGGGATGAAGGTGCTACGCAAATTCTAGCGGATTCGGTTAACAATTTTCTATACAATTGGCTAGTTAAACACATTAAAGGAACGGATACCAAATTTGGTACCTACCTTGAAGAAAAGGGATATCAACTCAACTTCTAATCAACCCGATAACCAATCTGGCTTACCGGGCAAAGGTGCAACTTGCCACCCCATTCCACCCGTTGTTTTCAAAGTATATTAACAAATAGGTTTGATTTTCTGTTTCGGGAAGGTGAAAATCCAATACATCCTTGGATTTGTTTGTAGGAATATATTGCCATTGAATACAATCGTTTTTTTCGGGTGGAAGACGATCTTGATTTGATGGGAATAATCCAACCCAATCCTGACGTTCTTGAGGACGACGCTCCAAAGGGCATTCATAGGTACATGATACTAAATTCGCTTGTACGATACACCGAAGTGTATACAAATCATGATCTAATTGCTCAAATTGCGCCTTCACCTGCTCTTCGATGAAAGCATCCTGGATGGAGTTAATCACATCCCATTCTACGACGGTTTTCGCATTTAATACATCAAGTTTAATACGATCATTTACCAGGCTTATAGCCACTTCCAGTCCCCGCTCCTTTAGTTTTTCCTTCATAATGTTGGCTAACTCTCGTTGTACTAATTCATCTAAATTAAAAAACAGTTTCCCAAAAGTAGAATGAAAAACACTTCGGTGGGTATGCGCTATCTGATCCGCGTTATCAATTTTGATATAAATCATAAAGGCTCAATGGAATTAGGCATCGGCATCAGATTTTGGTACTAATTCTACAATTCCTTGAGTATCAGTTCCGTCCCATTGAATGGCATAGGTACCCTCTGATTCGGTGATGGTTACCGTTACGTCGATATAATCATCCTTCAATGTTCCCATGCCTACAGTGCTAATACTGTATTCAATTTCACCTTCCCATTCTCCGACAAATGCAGCGAGCTCCGATGTTTTTTCCTCTGGTCCATACACATATAGCGTCCATGTGGTCGTTTTGTCTTCATAAAATTGCATCTCATCTCGTACACTAGGCAGTAGGACTAGTCGCAATGTAGATTTACCAAGCATCCGAGTAACTTCGTATTCATAATTCGACTCATCTAGCTTGAAATCCGTATTTAAATTAGGCAGCGATCCTTCTTGATGGGTCGATGCAATCAGCCCGGTTCCACACGCAACGAAAAGTATCATAATTAAACTAAACAAACCATACAAACAGGTAGGAACCTTCATTCTACACCTCCTTCTGGTAGTAGAGTTTAGTTAGACTTCCCTAGCTAATATACTCATATTTGGAAAATATGACAACGCAGAAACTTGGGATGAATCTCAAAGTAATGCAAAAATATTTAAGACAACCTCAGAGGGAGAAAGGGTCTTTGCGAGAAGCGAAGCGCCGAAGTAATCTTTTTTATACAGAGATTGCTTCACGTTGTTCGCAATGACTTTGTACTTGTTTCATCAGTATGAGATTCATCCAGAAACGTGCGTACCGGTTTTTGATTTAGCGTAAGCTTCATTATTATTAGAACTGGTGCGCATATTTTGGTGGAATACGAAGTATATATGAGCTGCACTGTTGGTTGATTCCTTCTATTGCATGTACATTGGATAACTGTAATATGGAATCAAGCTAAGTTCAAACCAAATTCTAGGGGAATCACAGCATGATTCCCATCAGCGTGGCTTTTTGGAAATAAACATTCGTGAATTTCCTTAAAGAATAATCCTCCAAAAGGAATCCCAATGCAGTTAGGATGGATCTTTCATCCCTGGACAATACCCTACTTATTAGGCTTTTGTTTGGTAGCCGTTATTGCCGTTTGGTTTGCATCAACCAGCAGACGATCCCAAGTGTATTGGACATTTTTGATGTATATTATTCTTATCCTACTTTGGGCTGCTGCTGCATTCATTCACCGGAATACTGAAGATATCCAGACCGCTACCGTCTTTTTTCTCATTGGAATAACCGCTTCGTATATTGCATTATTCCTTTTTTTGTTGACACTAATTTTTTTATATGATCATCGTATACGGCATCTTGGGTGGGCACTACCGATGGTTGTCTTTCTTACACTGTTTTTGATACATCAACCCATAACGATTACCCATGATACGCTGCTTGGATGGACCGGTTTTGTGAATTCTCCCTATTTGATCTGGGGTGTGATTACTGTATTAGGATATGAAATTGCTACCATCGCCGTACTTTTTTTGTATATGCGTCGGTCGCCTACCCTGACGCTTCATAAAAAATTTCAGTTATTGTTCTTAGCGTATATTCTATTCATTATGGTTGGTTATTTGGGAACCAATATTCTACAACAAACTTTAAAAACGATTCTGCCCCTGATTGGTGGGCTATTTATCTTTTTCAAATGCCTGGTATTGTTTATTGTATTGAACATAAAAGATACCCATGGTATTTTTTTCACAAAGGCGGTTACCCTCGAATCAAATTTAGCGTATGCATATAGTCATCTTTTGAATCAAATTTATAAATCACGGGAGAATAAATCGTTGGGAGAATCCCAGCTACAATTTGTGGATGATCTTAAACGAATGGGATTTGAGCGGTATTTGGAAATAAAAAACAACCAGATTCATTTTAAAAACATTCCCATCCATAAGCACGATGTAACAGCCATACCCATCCAAATTTTAAAAGAACAGGCGCATGATCCTCAAATTTTTGAGTATCAGTCAAGTTTGAAAGATCTTTTTCAAACTACATTGGATTATCTAGGTGAAACATCATATTTAGAACAAAGCAAATGGAAAAAACAATTGATACACAACTACAGTGGTATCTTGCTCGTCTTGGATATCTTACCGCTGCTTGTCCCTCCATCAGATTTCAACGTACCTCTTTTCCCTCTTCAGACTGACAAACCTATTTGCACAGCATTTGACGTAATAGAAGAGTTTTATAAAGATCTTCAACCCTTATGGGAACTAGAAATTCCCGTTCTAATTATTACAAAATATCCCCGAGAGCGCCTTTCAAAGGTGGAAGGAATCCCAGCAAACAGGATTGTCAGTTTAACCGATGTTTTTTCAAGAATGATATTCCCAACGACGCTTTTAGTTGAGATACAAAGCATAGTAGAATCGAAGATTGATACAATGCTAACAAATACGTTTGGAGTGATACTCATTTTTGATGGGATCGATTTAGTATATCAAATCAAACAACCAGAAGCGATTAAACAATGGGGAATGCGCTGGATGACTATACTTAAAAAATATCGAGGGAGTATGCTTCTATCCTATCAATCACAATACATGCTTCCAGATCATATTCATCATATCCGTACTTGGTGTCACAGCCAAACATAATCGTTTGAGGAGGTGCATATGTGAGATGAATAATAATCCAAACTTCCAACTCCGTATGATACCAATTGTTAGAGCAGATGATTTGAAGGATACTTCCATCTTAGGATTTACGATATATGTTCCTAAAAAAAAATAAAGCTACTACTTCACGGATTGTACAGGCGTATTCGGAATTACTGAATTGTTTTATTAACGAGCTGCAATCTATTGTGCCTTTGGAAATATTCCATCTTTGTTTTGACACATTTATTCAGGATCAACCGTTTATCTTCAAACAAGTGTTTCAGCGAGATCCTCCCCATGTTAATCATCATGTGTTGAATCAAAATATTGCTACACTAAATGAACCCACCCAGTTACCTCTCGTTTGTAATCTGTGCGGGCTTTTAGGGAAACAACTCATTAATAATGCATGTCACTATGCACCTAAACGAATTTTAATACGTTTATTCAATCAATGTTATGAAGCCAATCGTTCGGTATTCGGAGAAGTGGATGGATATGATATGTATCTAGTGCATTCCCTTCCCGAGGAGGTAGCGCGAAAAGATCGGCTGTTAAGCAAAACGAATAATAATTTTTCTTCCTACCATGAACAAATTCGATTGATTGTACAAAATGAGGAACGATTTCGTACGTTATTTGAATCCACCACCTTACTTATTTTTATTACCGACCTGAATTTAGCCATAACTGAAGTGAATGAATATACCATAGCACTATTCCAATGTACTGAAAGCGACCTTCTCAATAAGCCCCTATATTCGATAGTTCAACCCTATGATACTGGAGGGGTGCTTCCTTCTAGTTCATCTTATAAAGCTAAAGGACTATATGTATATTCCAATCATCCATCCAGACAAGCTATCGTGCTTGAATTAATTTCCATGCCACTGTTTGAGGGTGCATCGCCAATGGCTCATATGCATATTGGAACGGATCTTACCCAACGTATGACCTTAGAAAAGGAATTGCAGCATTCTCTTATCATTCACGAAACAGTATTAGATCTGTCACAGGATGCCATTATGGTCACAACCCAGGAAGGGGAGGTACTAATGCATAATCCAATGCTTCAGGATCTCTGGCATATTGAACCCGAGGATGAAGCGGGATCACTGTTGGAACAGATGGATACGTTTTTTTTAAAAGATGAACTCAACCATACCTCATTTATTACACTAATGAATGAAGTGCAATCCAATCAGCAATCCCGTTCACTCCCCTTGATTATCTGGCTTAAAAATGGCAGTATTTTTGAATGTCGCTATAAGCGGGTTACGATTCCAAAAAAAATTGACCGATGGGTGTGGTTCTTCAATGATATCACACATCAAGACCAAACCCATATTACTTTGCGCAAGCAAGTTCAGACAACTGAAATGAGGTTAAAAGAACTTCATCACCGAGTAAAAAACAATATGCATCTACTCCAGAGTATATTTCGATTGCTTTCAAATAACTCAGATACTGCTACACAAACCCTTATCCAGGATGTTCTGGCTCGAATGAATACCATGGCGCTAATCCACGAACAACTTCAACTCACTCCGTTGCTTGATCAGGTAGAAATGGCTACTTATTTAGATAAGTTGATTAACAATTTGCAAAAGATGCTTACCACAAATCCTATACCTTCACTTATTCAATCCGATTTTGATTCGGTTCGACTTCCTATGAAAACTGCTCTTCCTTGTGGACTTATACTCAATGAATTAATAATGAATGCAATGAAACATACAAAACCATCCCAGTCACCGACTCCTATACGGGTTGGATTTAAAAAACTGACCACCGATGATAGATATTCGTTAAGTTTGTCCAATCCAAACTCTGAACGCCTTTCCGAAAAGGAACATACCTCCACTCCATCGTTCAATTTGAATATTGTAGAAATTCTTTGCAAACAGCTAAACGCTTCCCTGTCCATGGATCCCGATGGTCGGGATATTACCATCATCATTCCTTTAGGGAACGTCATAACCGAAAGCATAGAATCTTGATCCCGTATTAATAATCTATTGGATGAATACTTGAACGTTTCAGTTTTGATATGGATGTCTGTGGCGCTTCGCTAAAAATGTCCAACCACATATATACGTAACCGGGAGGTATGATGGGGATTATCCGAATTTACCTGTAATATATGCTTCTGTTCTTTCTTCTGAAGGTGAGGTGAAAATAATATCGGTTTGATCCATCTCGACAATAACACCTTCATAAAAAAAAGCAGTATAATCGGAAACCCGGGATGCCTGTTGCATGTTGTGATTTACGATGATGATCGTATATTTTTGTTTTAACTTATGGATAAGTTCCTCAATTTTAAGGGTAGAACCGGGATCCAGTGCGGATGTAGGTTCATCCATGAGAATCACATTCGGTTGATTTGCCAGGGTACGTGCAATACACAAGCGCTGTTGTTGTCCACCAGATAGATTAAGCGCAGATTCTTTCAAGCGATCTTTGACTTCATCCCATAAAGCGGCTGCTTGCAATGAAGATTCCACAATTTCATACAATTCATCCCGTTTTCGGATTCCGTATAAACGAGGACCATAGGCTACATTATCAAAGATGGATTTCGGAAATGGGTTGGGCTTTTGAAACACCATTCCAATATTATACCGAAGTCGAACCACATCCATTTTGGGAGCATAGATATCTTGATTATTAAACCGGATCGTACCAGTGTGACTCGTATTGGGAATAATATCATTCATTCGGTTGATGGATCGTAACATCGTTGTTTTCCCACAACCTGACGGTCCGATGAATGCGGTCACCTTATTTCGGTTGATGGGAATTGTGACCTGTTTTAATGCTTGGATATTATGATAGAAAAAATCAAACTGCTCGATACTAATTACAAGTTGGGGAGAGGGGGAAGGCTTTGTTTGATTCATTTCGTTGAAGCTAAAATTATGGGCGATGCTATCATTTCCCGTATGATTCATTACATATCCTCGTTCCATGGTTTTTTCCTTCTATTTCTAAATTCTCAATATTTTCCGTAACCTTGTACAGATAACATAATTAGGGATATCTAGTTTGCTATCATTCTAAACTTGATTTCCTATCCCTCAGATTAGAGGACTCTGTACCTATATCGCATATACCCACGAATAATCATTGCGGATACATTTAATAATACAACCAACAAAAGCAATGTTAATGCTGTACCATACGCCAACGGCAGAACTTTTTCCCCACCAGGATGCTGCATCACCATAATAAATAAATGATAAGGTAATGCCATAAATTGATTGACTAACGAATCCACCATTACATCCGGTTGGAAAAAATATAACGGGGATCTATCCTGAAACGCCATGGAATAGGCAGCCCCCGTAAATAAAATCGGGGCGGTTTCGCCTGCTGCTCTGGAAATACCTAGGATAATGCCGGTCATAATTCCAGGAGTAGCAGGTGGAATCACGTTCGTATAGATGGATTGCCATTTTGTTGCACCGAGCGCTAAACTTCCTTCTCGATACGATTGGGGAACATTTTTAAGTGCTTCTTCACTCGCCGTAATAATCCACGGAAGGGTTAGAATACCCAATGTCATCCCGGACGCTAAAATCGATGGACGTAATCCAAACAAATCCCCGAATATTCCCACAAACAAAAATAAACCAAATAGTCCATATACAATCGATGGGACCCCTGCAAGATTCCGGATGGATATTCGTAGAATGGAAATAATCAAACCGCTTTTTGTATATTCACTCAAATAAATCGCAGTAAAAATACCCAAAGGCGCGGAAATCAGAGTCGTGATAATCGTAACCATAAACGTTCCATAGATCGCAGGAAAGATTCCGCCCTGGGTCATATTTTCTCGTGGTGTGGTTGTCAGGAATTCCCAACTAAGGCTGGGTAAGCCTTTGCTAATGATATCATAAAAAAATAAACAGATAAAAAAGAAAACAATAATAAAGGGAATGAAAAATAGGAGTTGCCAGGATTCTTTGATTAGTTTAGTAACTAGCTTTTTCATTAGTGCTCAATCTGTTGAAATCGTTTACTCATAAAATAAGAAACGGTGTTAAAAACAAACGTGAATATAAAAAGAACCAATCCCACCATAAAGAGAGCATAGTAATGTTCCGAGTAGAACACGACTTCACCCATTTCAATAGCAATCGTTGCGGTTAATGTTCGTGCCTGATCTAATAATCCCGATGGTGTAGACATCGCATTCCCGGTTACCATGAGTACCGTCATCGTCTCTCCCACCGCTCGTCCTAAACCAAGCATGATAGCAGCAATAATTCCAGACAATGCAGAAGGGATCGCCACCCGCCATAAGGTTTTCCATTTTGTTGCACCCAACGCATAGGATGCTTCTAAATAGGACCGAGGGACCCCTCTCAAACTATCTTCGGAAATACTTACAATGGTAGGAAGTGCCATAATGGATAGTAAAATACCTCCATTAAGTACATTTAACCCATTAGGTTGTCCGGTGAAATAAGCAATGATCGGACCGATGAGTACCACCCCTAAAAAACCAATTACAACACTGGGGATGGCTGCAAGAAACTCCACCAGCGGTTTTAGTATCTCTGCAAACCAATGTGGAGCTAAATAAACAAGATACACCGCTGAAAGTATTCCAAGTGGAATGGCTAGTATCATCGCAACAAAAGTTACCAATAACGAAGACCAAACCAACGATAGCACCCCATAACTGGCACCCTCATATCCTTCTGGGTTCCAGTTAAAACTAAGGATTTCATAGAAAGGAAGTTCTGCAAAAAAGGAAAGGGAATTCCAAAAGAGAATGAAAAATATAAATCCGAGTATTGCAATACTCATAATGCCATGTGTAAAGAAGAATCCAGCGATGGCACGCTCTTTTATATTTCTCACCGTATGATTCCCAACTTTGATAGATTTAAATCACGTATCTTCGTATTCCAGGAATAACGAATTCCCGTGGTCTTCGCACTGTTTGCCGTCTAATTGAATAACCAATGGTTTGTTAAAACAATCCATTTCCTCCGCATACGCGTTGGTGTCTTCTACGCTCACCATAATCTTTTTTCTTTTAATCTTTGTTAAGATAATAATAAGATCTGATTAAGATTAGTGAATTGATAATACCGTCGTCAATAAGACGATAGCCCTAGAGATGAGTTGCTTTGTATCATTGAAACAACAACTATTAAGGAAAAGGTTAGATGTGAATGTCTTTACACCAGGATTGATTGGCTTGA
Organism: uncultured Spirochaetia bacterium; assembly: GCA_964414635.1. Lineage (GTDB taxonomy): Bacteria > Spirochaetota > UBA6919 > CAYPZJ01 > CAYPZJ01 > CAYPZJ01. Next base: position 893 of record CAYPZJ010000004.1, on the reverse strand, counting down.
TACCATTCAACCGTCCGTTTTATACCTTCATCAAACGAAATCGTCGGTTTCCAATCCAATAGCATCCCCGCTTTATCAATATCAGCCCACGTCGTTTTCATATCAGCTTTATGAAACGGTTTATGAACCAACGTTGCTTTCTTCCCTAAAAATTCCTCGATCTTTTGAATCATATAGGAAAGGGAAATGGGTGTTTTCCCCCCTCCCAGATTTATAATCTCATAGCCAACCGGTTTAATCGCACGGATGGTACCGACAGCAATATCATCCACATAGGTAAAATCTCGAGATTGGGATCCATCTCCAAACACTTCCACCGGAGTTCCTTCATCAATCCATTTAATAAACCGAAAATAACTCATATCCGGTCTACCCGCTGGACCATACACCGTAAAATATCGAACCACCGAAATATCAAACCCATACAAATAATGATACGTATAACACATCACCTCCGCTCCCTTTTTGGAAGCAGCATAAGGAGAAATCGGGGTATTAACGGCAAGGGTCTCTAGAAATGGTGTTTCCAATCCTGCATACAACGAAGAAGTAGATGCCAGAATTTTTTTCTTAACCCCGTAGGTTCGCATAAGTTCCAATATATTCAACGTACCAGTGGTATTCGTAGAAAGATACACATGGGGATTTTCCATACTATAACGGACTCCAGCCCGTGCAGCCAAATTAAAAACACCATCAAAGGTATGGGATTTAAAAATGGATTCAAGCACCTGGAAATCCTCGATATCCTCAGGATAAAACGTAAACCCCTGAGATTTATTCAGTTGTTCCAACCGATATTCCTTGAGTTTTACATCATAATAGGTGTTTAAATTATCGATTCCGATTACCGTATGATTTTGTTCCAGCAAGAACTCTGCTGTTTTTGAACC
>CAYPZJ010000003.1:0-32760 GCA_964414635.1 uncultured Spirochaetia bacterium | reverse complement strand
AACCTTACGTGATGGGAGCAAACGTTTATTAACATGGATTGAAACAGAAGGATTTATTCATGAGATTTCTTCCTTTTCGGATGACCAAATCCATGAATTTCTAATTCATACAAGTCAACCGGTGTTGTTTTATATACAGGATCAAGCGTATCTTTCCCATCAGGCAGCTCAAGCAATTCAGAAAAAAAAGGGGGTGATTCTTTTTGATTTACCAGGATATGTTGATGATCCCCAGCCTAATTATGTAAATCTCGCTTCCTATTTAGAATACCTAACGCTGGAAAGCTTGGGTATCCTAATAAAAAATGGAGATAGCCATCCCAATCAAACCCGTCAAATTCTGACGTTACTGGAAAATTTACACCACAATCCCCCTTCATCTACGAATACGGATCAAACCAAATCATTCGATAAACAGACTTGGTATGATAGAATAGAACTTATACAAAGCGAACTTCACCTGCTTTATGCGGGAAATTTAGCAAATCGACTCCAATAATCTTTGGCATAGAACGCTTCTAAACCATACCCCATCCGTTCATGAAGAAAAAAAACAATCCTACCATTCTTCTATTTAGAATTTTCAATCTCATACGAAAATAGAAGGGGTGTTACAGCAAGGTGTTTAACCTAGCAAGATGCCATTGGATATGCACGAAAATTTTCGACAACCTATGAAAAACGAAAAAAAAATTCAGCGATTCTGGAAAAAAATTCCCGCTTTGGGGCGTCATGGAATCCGCTTTCTTTTGATATTATTGATACTTTTTTTAGTTGTCGTGCTTGCATTAAACCTCATCAAAGGAGGAATTCACCAATCCGAACGCTATTTAAAAACCCTAATTGAGAATAATTTACACACTACCGTTCAGATTGACCGTATCGAAACGGATTTTGCTACGTATATGATCTGGCATCATGCCACCTTTTATCATCCATTCAAACCGGAAGAAATTCTAATTACGGCACCAACTGTAATTATTCGATTTGATTTGTTATCATTGTTGCTCAATCTGGATCGGAATCCCCTGATCTATATTGAAGAGGTGGAGTTAGAACAACCGATCCTTTTTGTAGATGTAAGTCTTGCTGAATGGAGCTTTCTACAGGGTAGCGATGAGGTAATGGATTATCTCGATCTAGATATCTTGGTTCAAAACGGAACTATCATATCGCGCTTATTTGAAGAAGAAATTGGTACAACACTATTCACAGGGGTGCATGGAATATGGGATATGGCACAATACGGACATCGTGTTGCGCTCCGCACGGATGTGAAATCAAATAACCCGTATATTCCTCTGAATACCACGCTGAGCTTGGAAGTATGTATTGAGGATAATTTCAACGATATAGATCTGCGGGGTGAATTGCAAGATCTAGTTCTAAACCAAGCCATGCTTCCCAACATGGTATTTACCGCGATTCCCTTTCATCTGAATCTGCATGGAGAACGGCTTCAATTCGATACGTATCCCCATGACCAACTCCAGATAAAACCAGCAGGTATATCTACAACAAAATCCCCTGTCCCTCGTTTTTCATTTCCTGCTGTTTATGGGGGGGGTAATCTAGATAAGGGATCCATGTTTGTAACCCTTCCTATTCAGAAAGCTCATCCAGCCATACAATATTTATATGAATATATATGGGGATTTCTTCCACTGGATGGAATGGCTCAAACGACCGAATCATTGGGATGGGATTGGTATCAATCCCGTCCCCATCCGCTAGGACATCTGACAGCACGATTGGAAAATGGTGAATTAGAATATGCAGCTTATTTAGAATTTGAGGACATCTTGTCAAAAGGGGATTGGCTTCTCATTGATCTTCATGGGAATACCGACCGTTTTTGGATGCGGGATTTAATCTACAAAGGTAAAAATCCTGCTTCCATTCATCTTTCTGGTGAATACTCTTTTAAACAAGGTCCTATAATCAGTCATCTACACATACAAGATTTTCAGTATGAAGGGTGGAACGCATCCTCCGCATTCCTCATTCGTCAGTTAAGACCTCGGTATTACCATATCGCTCTAATTAAACCTAAATTAGAAGGACAAATTGATTCCCACCGTACAAAAATTCCCATTCCTACACGGGAATTGTATGTAACCTTACTGGATGAGGCGATCACTGTGGAGCTGGATGCAACGATTAAACCTATTTTTGATCTAGGTGTCAAGGTTACTTTTCCATTTAAGCAAACCCGAATGATTGATTACCATCTCAATATCCGGGATCTGGATGTGGGTTATGTAAATCAATTCCAGTTTGTCGGATATTCCATGGAAGGAATTTGGGCGAAAGGGTACTTAAGTGGGAAAATCAATCCAAATGCATTTGAACGTTCCACAGTAGGGGGAGTGCTGGCTGTAACAGAAACAGCATCCGTCCATTATGACCGATCGCAAGCGGTACACCTGGCGACGCTGTACTTTGATTTTGATAAGGCACGGGGATTACAGCTGCATGAATTATATGCGATGGATGGAAGTGTAAGAGCACAAGGTCACGCGACCTATCGTAACAACCGGCTGATAAGCCAATTTGATTTACGTGTGGAAGGCGAACCCTACACGTTGGAAACCAATGTGTTGAATTTAGGAGAGGGACGCTTTGCCGGAGATATCGCGATTAACATGGCAGATCAGCAATTGTATTTAAAGGGTGCTGCAGGATTAATAGATAACAATCGTATGTATGCGGATATTACTTTAGCAGGACTGCAAGAAGAGATTACACTCGCAGGTTCATTTGGGTTAAACCTCCAACGGTTAGATCCCCAGGTGCGCATTACTTATGGTCCCACAATGAATCTTCGGGTTGCAGGCGGGTTATCGGTCTTTTTACAGGACAAGCAATTTTTAGCTGCGTTAGATATCAACGCAAACGGTACCGAAGCTCGGGTGACAGGAAGTACTTCGTTTTCAGAGGATTCGTGGCAGCATCTGTTTCCGGATTTACACATTCAAATGGATCAGCAGAATATTAAGGTGGCGGGGGAATTGGATTTAACAGATTTGAATCGTGGATATGGGGATTTGGATATCACATATAATGAAACCTTTATCCGTTTAACCGGATATTATCGAATTGAAAAACAGGAAGTGTATGTAGACTTACAATCGTTAATAAACGAGGATGAATATGCCATTGAAGGAGGAATACGTTGGAGTCCGAATTCCATTGTACCAGAGTTTACGATAACCGTGGCGGGAGAGGTGATCACGATTGACGGAGCGATCGATCTGAAAGAAACACGAGACGGGCTTCGTGCCACCTTTGATGAATTCCATCTGGATCTTCCTTCCTATCCGGTGGTAGTGGATGGATCGCTGGAATATTTTAATCGGTATCTATTTCCGGATATTCGATTTACCCTACCCGATGATTCGATCCATACTTTGAAAGGCAGACTCGTATTCTTTGATGATTATGTGGAAGTTGCAGGATTAATTGATAAGCAAGCAGAAATTCGTGGATCCATCCAAGCGGGTAACATTGATTTTAAATTCCTCACCAATAAATATCAGATTCCCTATCCCATCAAGATTGCTCAGGAATATTATCAAAACCCAGCCGCACGCGCTATGTCTATCGATGAAGATGGAATGGTTTGGGAATATATTACGATATCTAATGAGATCGATTTTCATTTGCGGGATAGTACGCTCATTGTGGATGGAAATGCAACCGTGGAGGATTTACCAATTGTACATCCCAATTGGGAAGCGGAAGTAACGTTTCGGTATGAAACATCGATTTATGCTTTATTAACAAACCTTAGCTTTCAATTGAATGATTTAAGTATTTCTTTTGCAAAAAATGTGGTTGCGCGATTTTCGGGAAGATTGGGAGTGGATCCCAGCGGTATTTGGAATCTTTATCTTACAGAGAAGGGAGAACATTTCCTGGTTAACGGGCGTTATAATGGGAATACCGATCAAATAACAGCACAATTAACCGTGAATGACCTCAATCTATTAGCCTTGAATCGCTATCGGTTTATTGATCCTCAGATGCAGCTTGCTAGCAATGAGGGTTCGTTTCTGCGTTACTTAAATTATGTTCGGGGTATGCATCTGGATATGCGGATTTCCGGTGCGTTAAAAAATCCAGATATATCCATTTCCCAATTATCCGTGGACAACATCAATTTATTACCGCAAACACCGATGCAACGTAGCAATACTAATCCGTATGCACCGTTAGCCAATACCCCTCGGGATCAAAATATCACCTTGCTTATTCGGGATTTGTATAAACGAAAGAATGATTTGGGATTAGCCTATTTAGAAGCCAAATTGAATAATACCAAAATCCGTTTGGAAAATGTCGTATATCTCTCATCGGATCCGGTACATGATACATTTGAAGAATTTCTTGCCGAGCCGGTGCATTTAGATAATCATTTTAGTATAAGTAAAGCATTTTTTGAAACCGATTCCAGTAGAACTCCGCTGGGTGGAGAACTTACTAATCTAAGCTGGAAACCCAATCGAAATGATGCCAACGCGATTGATTATATATTAGATATCGAACATATTGGAATGCATCTCGATCAGCACCGGGCTTCATGGGAACAAACCCATGTAGAAATTGGAGAACAATGGTTGTTTAATATTAATGGAGTGCTCAATCTAGCGTTTGAGGACAGCTACACAACGGGACATATAAGCATTCATGGAGAACGGGGACAATATGAAGGGATGTTAATGCTGGAATTATCGGGTTTTAAATCAAATCAGACAATGCTTCCAGATTTTCGGTTTACAACCATTTTGGAGAACGAAATATGGTATATTCTTCCTAATGATCATGCCATCAGTGGACAAGTAGGCTATCTAGATGATTCCCTGTTGTTGGATCTCTTTTATGAGAAACAAGGAGATACAAACCAAGCTCATCTTCATGGAGAAATTACGTTTAGCTCCTTATTGGAAATCAACAAAGCCTGGTTGGATCTTCAGCTGGTTTCGAATATACCTTCCATTAGTTTTCTAAACGCCTTTTTTCCAGAAAAATTTTCCATCGATGGGAATTTAGTAAGTGATTTAACGATCCAAGGTCCATTGTTTGAACCAACGATTCAGGGAAAGGTTCAGATGAAGAACGGGGAACTACACTCGCCGGATCCGATGTTTCCAGTTCATTTAACCCAAATCTTTTTCACTCTGAATTTTAACAAGCAACATCGGGATGGTCAGGATCAGCATTTGATTCATCTTCCGGTTGAAAACATCCAGATGAAAGGGTGGAATGGGTATGTCACGGGAGAAGGAAAGGTTTTGTATAGTTTGGATGAGGAAACATGGAATATATACGGTCTGACGCTCCATGTGGAATCGTTGAAAGAATACCCATGTGATACAACGTTGGATTTTGATTTTCTTAAGTTTGAAGGGTTAGTCGATATTGTAGATCTCCATGTAATTATTGACTTTATGGATTTTAAAATAATTACAGGAGGCGAGCTCATGCCTCGGGATGGACAAATCGATTTTCTTCTGGGACGGTTTGTCCAATCGATGGACCAAGCGCCGCCTCCTTATCGAGAGATTGTCTATTTAAGCAACTTGCGGCTGGTACCGGGTCCGGATTTAAATGTGAAGCTATTACAAGAAAGTATGGTCGACTTAGGGTGGTTTGCAAAATTGTTTCCGGGGTTCAATTTGGTAGATGCCGTTATTGCACGGAAAGATCCGTCAGAGGAATCCAGCTGCCGTTCCAAACACGGTTCCATGATTCCTATCGTTTCCGCTCGCAATGATTCGGTTAAATCGATACAGGAAACGATTCCTGCATGTAAATTAGTGGATTCGCTTGTCTTATTTGGAAATGTAGGGGGATTGCCATTACCTCTGGTGTTATTAGGTTCGATTCAATCCGCGCGAGGAGTCATCAATTTTTTTCATAATCGGCTTCGGATTGAAAAAGCAATCCTCACGTTTCGGGGAATGAATTATGTGGAAACGGCGGATCCTTCTCCAGGTAATCGATCCTTTACATACAATACGGAGCTGGGATTGCAAGTAGCACTGGAATTGAAGGCGTCTATTATTAAGAAAGATAAATTTGGAAATCCTACGAAAATCACTTTTGATTTCAACGATACCGTGGATCGGTTATGGGATGAGAATTTTAGTTTGCTTAGTCAGTTTCGTGCACCAGGGAAATCGCAACGAGAAGTGCAGCAGTTGCTGGGATTGGGACAAATTGCTTCAACGATCGAGGAAGAATTTGATTTAGATATGCAGCAGCTGGCAGAGGATCATCCTGAATTGCAAAGTATTACAGGCGCGATGGAAACAATGGTTGTAGCAAATATTGTGGAACAATTTTTTCAGCTGATTCTGAGTCGCACCTTAGGAGATCAGGTTGCAAATGCGATTGGTTTCCATTTAGATACTAATTTTTTGGAAAATTTAGGGGAACAGGTGTTAGATAATGAAGAAACACTAGCCCCTTCCGTAGGAACGAATGAAGAAGTGGGGATTTGGGATGATACGGAGGGTAACATTAGCTACACACCTTCCTGGGCTAATAATCTAACGTTTCAGTTTGGAGGGTACATCCAGGATGATCAAGCGGTTGAAAATGTAAAATTTCTACCGAAGATATCGGTCGACTGGAGTCTCGATGTGAAATCGATTTTGGGTACCCTTTTTGAAACAGAGCTTGGCAATACGTTTGAAAGTATTATCTTAGACTTGGAAGCCGGTGCAGGACTCCGGGGAAAAAACGAGCGCCCGGGTAAGGATAAAATTGAACCAGAAGGACGTCTGGACTTTGAATTGATCTTTGTTTTTTAATCGTTGCACAAGGATTCATACGACTTTCCAAGCGGTCATCCGATACGTCACAATTGTTCAGAACCTATCAATAAAGGACCATTCATGAGTTTATTCCAGCGCCCTTGCGGCATTACGACGACCACAGACTCTCACAAGCATATTTATCTGGGAATTTTGATCCTCTTCTTTCTTGGTATAGGAATCACCATTCAAGCCGAATCCTTTCTGGATAAACTAGAAGGTAAACCTCTCGATCATGAGCACATGACGTTTATTAATCTGTCTGATGAATACGAAGCGGTTGTGGTTAGTACCCTGACGAACCTTGGAAATACATTTAAACAAGATATCTTAAAAGAAACATTCCGAAATATCTATGAATTAGGGTATTTCCAGGATATCAAGGTGGATGCTGAATTAGTGGATGATAAAGTACGTCTGACCTTTATCTTTACAGAATATCCTATGGTGCAACATCTGGTATTCAGTGGTAATTCGGAATTATCCGACGATGATCTGCAAGAAGTCATGCAATTGGCTCCCGATGAATTATTCAATTCCATCTATATTGAACGGGATATTGCCCGGATCATCGATGCGTATCGGGAAAAAGGAGTGATTGGAACACAGGTTAATATTCATTCCCGAACTATTGAAGAGAATAAAGTCATTATTTATGTAGATATCACGGAAGGGCAATTTGTTTACGTGGAACGTATTGATATCATTGGAACCAATTATCTAACCCCCCGAGATATCAAACGAGCGATGAACACCCGGGAACGAACCTTTTATAAATCGGATACAGTACTTAATCGAGAAGAACTGGAGTTGGATGTTCAGCGTATCATTGATTACTGTCATTCCGAAGGGTTTATCGAAGCAAAAGTCCATAAACCCGTTGTTTTAATTGATAAAATCGATCGTTCCGACCCATCACCCGATGCCGAACGTGGCTATTTTATTGCTATAGAAATTGAAGAAGGCGATCGGTATTATATGGGGAATATTATCGTAGATGGGAATGAAATATTTTCGGACGAGCAAATTTTGGATCAATTTCGGTTGGATCATGGCGACGTATTTGATGAAAGCGTGTTCAAAGAAGATATCCAGGTTATTACAGAAATGTATAATAACCGCGGGTATGTCAACGCTCGCATATCTCCCTTTCAGAAAAAAGACACCATTCATCATCGGGTGGATTATGAAATCGATATTTATGAATCCAGTAAGGTTCATATCGAACATATTTATATTCGTCGGAATGATAAAACCAAAACGTATGTGATCGATCGGGATCTTCGTATACGGGAAGGATTACCGCTCGATCGATTTCGGTTGATGCTTACCCAACAACGTTTGATGAATCTGCAATATTTCTCCAATGTATGGTTTGAGTTTAATCCATCGGATGAAGAAGGATTGGTAGACTTGGTAATTAATGTAGCAGAAACCCGTACGGGAATGTTTACCATGGGGGCAGGATTCGGCTCCTCTCAAGGATTTACGGTATTTGCAGATATCAAAGAAATTAATTTATTAGGACATGGTATTGGTGTAGGAAGCCGGGTGGAATTAGGACAACGCAATACCAACATTCAAATATATGGGGAAACCCATTGGATTCGGTATACACCGCTGTATCTACGAGCAGCCTTGGGGTTTGAGCGCTATCAAATTGCTGTTCCCTATCAGGAATTAAAACCTACGATTCAGACATCCAATATTCTTGCGGAAGGGGATGTGAATGCTGATGGACAGAATAATTCGGGCGATTTAGTTGATCTGAATGATGATGATGAGCTAAATCAGGAGGATCTCCGTACCGTTGGTTTGCAATTTCCTACAAGTGATATAAATAGCCTGACGTATCTTTCCAAAGGATTTAATGCCTCGGGTGCAGCAGGATATCGATTTTTTGATTACCTGGATTTTATTGGGCGCTTGCGTACCTATATTTTTGCTACGGGGAATCTTCGTACCCCGGATAACATGCTGAATACGGATTTACAAAATTATCTTCTGAAGAAGGGGAGTATCCTTCGAAACGATTTGGCAGCGGGGTGGCAAGTTCAGAACAGCATACTATTGATGTTTGATTGGAATTATCGGGATAATGATTTCAATCCGACACGAGGATCTCGAATCACAGCGGAATTTGAAAGCACCGGCGGATTTTTGTTTGGGGATAAACATCATATGCGGACTAAATTTGATTTTAGTTTTTATTTTTCCCCATTTCGAGTTAATAACGATACTCGGGATCCTGTGTTTACTGCTGTCTTTCATGCGAGCGCCGAGACTCTGTTTCCAGGCATGTTTGATAAAAATGGGATAATCGATTTAGATGAAATCCGGCTTGGAGAAATGCTATTTTTCGATGGATTAAATGAATTACGTGGCTGGAGCACATATCTGTATGGCAGTGAATTAATCGGATACAACAAACTCAGTGCAGGATTAGAATTACGATTTCCTGTACCGTATATTCAACAGATCATTTGGGGGGTCTTGTTTTTTGATGCAGGAACCATGTCCTATGATCCCCACGGTGGATTTCAGAATTTTCCGTTTTTTACGAGTGCTTTTCGAGATACCAAGCAGTATCATCCATACAGTGGAAAAGAAACTGGAGAATATGAGACTTACACTGTGGATGGGACAACGTATCGGGTAGGTTTAAAATATAGTATTGGATTTGGGGTTCGGATTCAAATTCCGCTGCTTCCTATTCGTTTGTACTTTGCGAAGAAGGGGCGTCAATTATACGATCCTATTACAGATACTAAGCAAATGTATTTTCAAGATGGGTTTGAGACCGTTTTGTCGGTGTATGGGTTATATTAATTATCTTTTTATGGATACGATAGCGGATAAAGTGGGTATTATGAAGTATTCTTTTATACATTGAGATTTTGAATCTACAAGGATTTGCTTGGACTTAGCGCAAAGAAAGAATAGTACCTCATTACATTTTCTGGTTCAATCTATTATACCAAGTTTGACCTAAAATCAAACGGTATGTAGGGGTAATTCATGAATTACCCTTACTCAGAATAAATTATCTAATTCAAATATAAATACAACATGGTATTACATATCCGGTGCGTTCTTAAAGTACTATCCAACCAATACCAAACATAAGCAAAGTCGTAGCAAGACAGCTGGAAAAATTTACACCATCATTATTCAACCATCGCCATCCTTTGACCAATGGGTTTGGTGCCCCTTTTTCTGATATCGGCTTTTCTGTAAACGTACTGTTCTCTTGGCAGTATTGCGCTTGTACGGTTTCTCCTAGTAGGCTGTCGATGAGTGAACCAAATACACCACCGACGATAATAATTATTCCATGCCACACCAATGTGGATGACCATCCAATACTCCAAATGATCCCGAAGGTATAAATTAGTGCAATAAAGATTGCACCTGAAAAAGCTGCAAGGGTACCCAAGCAGGTTACTCCACCGGATTGCCCTTTCTGTACCCGTTTTTGGCTCCAAAGAAATACCGGATCTTTCTTACTGAGAATTCCCAATTCACTTGCCCAGGTATCTGCATTGACGGAAGCGAACGATACCCCATATAGTACTAACACAAGCGGATCGGGTACCACCGCATAAATAAGTGCACATACCAACCCTACCCCTCCATTGGCAATAACTTGAATACTATCCCGTTGGCTGGTTTTTGCGTAAAGCGAATCAAAACGTTTCTTGTATTTTTTTTTATACTGACTCAACACAGACGAGGATATAAAAAAACCAATCAGTATACTCCAAAGAAAAAAACCCCCGATGATAAATATGATACCACCCATAATCATAGCACTAATCATCCCACTCAAATTGAGAGACCGCCGAATATACGCTAGAATCGGAGTGAGGGCATTCAGACCAAGACCGATCCATAGCAGCGTAGAAGAGGGGGCTAGATCCATGACAACACCCCTCCCATAAAAAAGAGGGTGGTTCCGATCGGAATGGTAAGATTATCCAAACCCCAGGGGGTGATGGCTTCTATGGCTGTTGCAACGCATGCAGTTTGCAACGATACTAACAGGATCGGGATCAAACCCCAGGAAGGTACCCAAACAAGTAAAATAATCACCACAACCAATGCACTGGAAAAGAACATGGCAAGGCTACCTGCGATACTTTTTGTGGATCCAAAGATACGAAAGGATCTGCTTTTTATATGTTCTCCAACAATGGATGCTAATCCATCCCCATATCCCAATATTAAAATGGCAATGGCACCTACGAACAAGGGGATATCCCATGCATAACATCCCATAACGAGAAGCCATAATGCTATGGGGAAGTAGATGGTACCAAGGTTTCTTCGTTTATCTTCGTGTTCCATGGCTCGAAAAACACGTTTCTGGTAGGAATAGATATTAATTAAAATAAATGCAACGGGGGGAATGCTGGCATAGATCCAATGATCGAAGAAACTCCAAGCAATGATCCACCAATGGCTTACCCCAATATGTACGATTTTGCGTGTAATCGAAGCATTCACCCATTGATTTTTCAGAAGAACCGATGCAATCCCAATTATGAGAAACACCCAAACAAACGAGCTGATCAATCCAATTATCGTATACATACGTTTTTACCGTTTAGCTATCATCTTCCTGATAAGATTAGTAAAAACGAATGGGTTGATCAAATCTCTTCAGTAAATGGGGGCGATTTTACCTCGGGTTGTTATCGTTTTTGCACCTTTAATTCATAGTTCAATCATGATGTTCTATCAATATCCCATCGTACCTACAGTAGAAGAAGCTGTCCAAGGGTGATCCATCCTTATGCTTTCATCCCACCTCCTTTATCACTCTTCGACTACGCTCAGGGGTCGGGGGATTGGGGGTTGAAGGTGAAACAATTTCTTGGTTTAAAAAAAGCCTGGACAACCTATTCATTCATCGGTTTAGAAAATTAGCTGAAATAACCATTTATAAAAATCGAACACGAAAACGTCCATTCAATTGTCAAATACGATGTATACGCGTATATTACTTAAACTATAGATAAGGAGTAAAACTTATGTCCCTTAAAGAACATCTGGCGAATCATCTTGTTTCCTGTACAGTTCAACACCCTTGGCGTACGCTACTCGTATTTATAATCATCACAGGTGTCCTTTTAGTTGGTGTTTTTCAGCTGCAGTTGGATGCTACTTTTAAGGGATTTCTAGGATCCCAAGCCGAATCATATCAGGCGTATGAAACTGTGATGAAAGAATTCTCATTTAATCATAATGTGATGATTGCCTTCTGGAAGAAAGAAGGAATGGAAGGAACGCTGGATGAATATATGGATATGGCGGGGAGCTTGCGAACGAACATTATGGAACAATTGGGTTCAGAAGGAAGGGGAGACTATAAAAACACGGTAAAACGAGTGATGTATTCACCGACGTGGTCCTATTCAGAATCCGATTTTGTGAAACGATCCCAACAGAAATTACGTGAACTCCGTACATCTCAAGACCAATTTGTTCCGCACCCTCAATGGGATAAACCCATGTTTATTATGGAGGTGCTCCCGGATGTAAGTACAGAAGATATGATCCAAGCAATTTTGTTTATGCCTGCTTTGGAATCCATTATCGAGTCGTTTCGATCATTGCACCCAAATTATGAATTCGTACTAGGTGGGTTTCCTGTAATTGCTAAAGAGGAAGGGGATTCGGTACTTGAAAATTTGATGGTAATCACCATTCTTGTTTTGATAGGAATCGCGCTGTTGTTTATCGCGATGTTTCGACGGATTTCATTCATTTTCATAACACTGATTCCTTTAGCATTGGGAATCGTATGGTCATTAGGGTTGCTGGGGTTTTTGGTTGGACGAGTGAATATCATGTCTGCCATGTCGCCCGTCATTCTCTATGGAATCGGTATCAGTTATGCTATACATATGGGAGTACGGTATACTGAAACAAAAAGTCAGCACCCACGTGGAACCGAACCCGCCGTATTGATGAAGCATACGTTTTTATCCATTTCAGGTGGATTGCTTATCGGAAGTATAACAACGGCAGGAGCCTTTCTTAGTTTGCTCGTTTGTTTTGTAAGTGGGTTTTCAGAATTTGGTTTAGTCAGCGCAATCGGTGTGCTTGCGGCAATGGTTAATGTGTATTATTTACTTCCACTTTTACTCTTATGGCAAGATAAACGATTAGCTGTAAAAGCCGAACGATTCGAACAGCTCCAACAACAAGCTCCCGATTCCCACAGCCAAAAGCGATGGAATCAAAAACGGGATCGTGCTATGCATTATTTACCCCAGCGTCCATTTAATCGATTAGGTAAATTTGCATCCACCCGGTTTGGTTGGATCATTCTCATTTGTTTTATTTTGGGAACCATCTTTTTCGCGTTTTGGATTCATGATGTGAATTTGGAAGAAAATGCGATGGCGATTATGCCGGATGATTTGGATTCTATTCAATTGGAACATCGGATGGAATATGTCTATGGTTTTTCAAATCATATGACGCTAGCGATGATCCGAGCAGAAAACGGGGAACAACTGAAAGAAAAAATTATAAAAATTCGACGATTCATTATGGGAAACGAAGGAGATCAACGGGAGGGAGAGCCGTTATGGGCGGGATTGGACTCTATTAACATTGAATATGTAGTGGATCTTGTAGGGATGGGTTTATCAAATAAATTTCGACGTGTTGGATGGCAGTACGATCCTGATACCTGGAATCAAGCAAAAGCCGATTTAAAAAAGGGGGTGGGAGCAGGTTTTGGCGGGAAGATGAGTGATGAGGAAATCCAACAACTTGATTTATTGATTTCAAGCACCTTAAAAAAAGAATCCGATGGAAGCTTGCTAAATGTACTTACAATCTTCCCTTCCCAGTATGTGTGGAACGAAGCATACCTTAACCGCCACCATGAGGACTTACAATCGCTTGCCTCGACATTTGATATAACGATTGCGGGATTGGTTCCCATTTGGGCAGCAATCAAACATCATATGTTTTATGACATTCAGCTGGCAATGTTTATTGCGTTGGGAATCGTGATTCTCTTTCTATTAGGGTTACAGCGTAGTTTTCGTGGTTTTATTATTACCTTTGTTGTTGTGGCAGGAGCATTAATTGTATCCATTGGTTTTATGGGCATTACAGGCATGAAATTAAACATTATGAATATCGTAGCCTTTCCACTGATTTTAGGATTAGGGATTGACTATGCCGTAATGTTGTTTCAACATCTTACATATCATGAATTCAAAAATATGGAAAAAACGATTGCATTTACAGGAAAAGCGATCTTTACGGCTGCATTAACCGATCTAATTGCAATTGGGTCGTTTATCTTTACATCACACCCTGGTATGCATCAGTTTGGAAGTATTCTTAGCCTTGGGATAGCAGTAGCATTAACAGGGTCGCTTTTTGTAGTTCCTCAATTGGTTAAGCTGCTCTATCGAAACTCCAACCGGAGCTAATCAGAAGTCCGATCTATGTGGGGATAAACCGTATTACAAACAAAATAGGAATTAATAGAAAGGAGATATTACTGTACATAATCCATACAAATGTCAGTGAGGGACTGTTTGAGGATTTTTAGAACTTTACTTTGAAATATATGTTATCATAATAAGATTAGTTGTTATTTGATCACAAAAGTTCAATATCTAGTTGACGAAAACAAGGGGTTTTGATATATTGAATGTTATCTATAAATGAGGAAAGGAAATTATGGCAGATCAGGAAGAAAATCCCATACACTTGGTGATGAACGAACTGGGCAAGGATGTTTCATTTATAGCGGAACATTTAAAAGAGGATGTAGATCAAATACTCCGCTGGAAGGATGGGCAAGAAACGATCCCATCTGAAAAAAAGATAAAAATCATGCGATTGTTATGGCTTAAACGAGCTCGGGACAAACGAGCAGAAAACAAAGCCTTAGGGATTAACAAACCCCGGAAACCAAAAAATCGAGCAACCCCCAACCTAACACCCGATGAGATCAAACGAATTCGATTGGAAGCAGGACTCACCCAAAGTAAATTCGCAGAATTACTTGGCGTATCCCTACCTTCTGTAAGTAATTGGGAACGGGGCGGATGCCAGCCAAGAACTCAGCAAGCCCTACGCATATTAGAATTTCAAAACCATAATCAATCCGAGCATCACTTCGATACCCATTATGATTCCGAGCCATTTCAGCAGACAAATCGGGGAAGCTACAAATCATTAACCATCAATTTTACTTCATTGGATGCGTCTGGGATCATTGATCATGGGGATAATTCCATCTCGATTTATGACGAACGGAAAGGGGTGGCTTGTCGCATTACACTAACCCCTGCGCTTAAAAAATTGCTCATGAATCGATTGCAAAATGCTTAAAATTTATAAAATATTAATACTTCCTTAAATACATATCAAATTTTCTTCGTAATTAGTAGCAAATAGAAATCTGGTTACCGATGGTTGAACAACCTTTTCAGGCTTTTCGTTTTCAAGTAGGCCCTGTGTTGAAACACAAAGCAATCACCACGAAGACTGCCTTCGCAAGCTGGAAAATGAGTGATGCGTTCTTTCAGTCCATGCATGTGGACTGAAAAACCGTCAGTAGATAAGCAACAGGGAAAATTTTAAAAGCTGAGTAGTTGCAAATGCGTTACATACCTTGATCCACATGTAAATAGTTATTTAGCTTGCTATGGTCTGTAGCAGTACCGAGTGTTAGAATAATATCCCCTGCTTCGATTACCAACGAAGGTTTTGGATTGGGGTATAGGGTAAATGGTAGACGGTTAGATTCGGAAGCATTCTTATTTTTCTTTCCCACAGCAATCAACAAACAACCTGTTTCTTGTTTGAGTAGCTTCAAACTGGTTCCGAAAGTTTTGGAAACCAGAGGGGCATCGGGTAAAATTCGATGCTCTTGGAGATCATTTCCTTCGAAGCTATCTTCCACACTGGAAGAAATATCATCGATGAACTGTGCGACTTCGGGTTCGAATGCGGCGCTAGCAAGCAATTTTCCGATATAATCATCGGGTGTGGCAACGTAGGTAATTCCAGCATAGAATAATGTCTTTTTTAGTTTTTCATTTTGAATGGAAACAACAATTTGATAATTGCACTGATGCCGCAATTGGAAATCCCGTACTGCTAGCGCAAGCATCAGATTTAGATCATCCTCCGGCGTAGAAATGATGACCGCTGCTGAATGGGGTAAGGATAGATCATCCAAAAATTGAACATCTATTAATTCTGTGGCGTGCAATTGAAAATGCTCATGTTCTTGAAACGATCGACGTTGGGAAATCAGAGGTATATCCGTTTCATCTACAATGAGATGCGTTTCACGGTTTATATTTAATAATTCTTCCACAATATAATCGGTTGATTTTGACCAGCCTAGAATTAACGTATGTTCTTTTGCTTGGATAGGTTCCATACATGTTTCCTTTGAATAAAATTCTTCGTCATACTTCGTATCGATTATCGACCTTGGGTAACACCGAGAAAGGTAAGCACTGCCCGATTTTGTTGAGTGGTTCCCAATAGAATTAAGATGGTTCCAACGGATAGCTTGGTTTCCCAAGAAGGATTTGCAATGACCCGATAACCACTTGGGCTGGAATCATCCGGAACAGCGATTCCGGTTAAAAGAGCTCCTTCCCCTTGATTTGTATCTAAAAGGGTTGACATTCCTTCTTCTACTGTTTTTCCCTCAAGTGGGGAATCTGTTGGTAAGGTACATTGAATCAGATCATAGTTTAATTCATCGGTTGCATCTTCAATGCTGGATGTAACGTCATCTAAGAACCGAGCCACTTCCGGTTCAAATGCGGCACTTGCTACCAATCGACCTGTTATTTCGTTTGTCGACGCGACATAAGAAACCCCTTCTCGATTCTCGATATTGGATTTGAGGCGTTCTAAACTAACGGTGGAAATCATACGAATCGCATGAATTTTTTCACGAAGTATCGTTCCCAGATTGATTATGGATATCAAATTGTATGAATCTTTACCAGAACATACGATAATGGTACGACATTGTTTGATATTCATCCGATTCATCACAGCATCATCCGAATAATCCCCATACGTTACATAAACAGTATCTTGGGCTTGTAACATCTGGATAGTTTCATGGGCGTCTTCTATTACTTTCGTATTTTCACAGATGATTCCTACTTTTTGACGGGTGGATATCAATTCCTGAAGTACCACTCGAGTGATTGCATTCCATCCGATAATAACAATATGCTTTTTAAAGGGGCATCCATACAACCCCCAAAGTTTCTTTCGTTGCCGATCGATAATTAGTTCTTGTATTTGTCCAAAAACAAAACCCAATCCAATAAGGGTTAATACAATCAAGACAATTCCTGCCAACCGTCCGATCACACTTACCGGATACGCATCCCCATATCCCACGGTAGAGAGCGTTACAATACCCCACCACAGGGCATCCCAATAATTTGTAATGCCATTCCCAGCACCTGCTTCTGTGAAATATACTATGGTACAGGAAACAATAAAAAGAACGGGAAAAGCAATGATACCAATTAGCCTGGATACTTTCATACTACGATCCTATTTCATCCCAAAAGTTACTGGTAACCTATTAAAAGGGAGGAAAAATGGCAAATGGATGGGATCGGTTTTGCAGAGTAATCTCATAAAAAGCAACGCATAAAACTTGTCTGGATACTGAAAAAAAACTATCTTCCAACATATGTACAATCACTCACCTGCATCAATAACCCAAAAATCCAATCCATCGATCATACCTATTGTTTTTATGATTGGTCTAGCAGGAACATTTTGGTTTGTGATGTTTTCACCTTGGACACGTACATTTGGAAATCTTTGGCTGAATATGGTATGCGCAACCGCTATTCTTTTAGGAGTTGTGGTATGGATTGAGCGTAGCCGACTTAAAGAATTAGTTACCTTTAAATGGGAATATGTATGGGTTGGGATTCTATCTGCGTTTGTGTTGTATGGGTTGTTTTATGCAGGGTATCAGGTTGCTTTATTGTTCTTCTCATTTGCAACCGAACAAGTGGGATTGGTCTATCAAAATAAAGAGCAAGCAAATGTGGTAATCATTGGGGTATTACTGGTATTGTGGATTGGTCCCGCTGAAGAATTTTTCTGGCGGGGCTTTGTCCAACACCAATTGACTAAGCGATATGGTTGGCTGATTGCCTGGTGCATAACTGCAGGGATTTATGCGTTGATTCATATTTGGTCTTTTAATCTAATGTTGATACTAGCAGCAGGTGTGTGTGGTATCTTTTGGGGCGCACTGTATGCTTATTATCGGTCGGTGATTCCAGGCATCCTATCCCATGCAATCTGGGATATTTTAATTTTTGTTATTCTCCCTATTTCTTAAAAAGGGTCTTAATATGAAAAGAACGAGTACATCAAAACCTACAGTTAAAAAGCAATCCGAGCTTTTCTTGGAGAATGATACGAAGGAGTTTATAATATGAGTGAAATCACAACAGTACAACGCTGGATCAAACAAATTCGAGCCGATTTTCTATTATTATCGGTAGTGCTGGTGTTTCTGGGCGTCAGTTTAGCCTATTTACAGGGGGTGACCACTCCGTTTTGGTACATTCCAATGTTGTTGATTGGGGTTGTACTCAGCCACATTTCTGTCAATCTATTCAATGAATATTTTGATTTCAGATCAGGCATCGATACCCAAACCAACCGGACCCCTTTTAGCGGTGGAAGCGGCATGTTGGTTGCAGGTCATACATCTCCCAAAGTGGTATTAACCTGGGCGATTATTACGTTAGGTGTGAGTGGTGGTATTGGATTGTTTTTTTGTATAATGAGCTCGTGGTGGATTTTGTTGGTGATAGGAATTGGTGCGTTCTCTATGGTACTCTATACTACGGTACTATCAAAAGTGATGCTGAGTGAGTTTTTTGCGGGGTTATCCTTGGGGTCCTTGGTGATTATTGGTTGTTATCTTGCGTTGGCACAAAATTTACCAATATGGGTGCTTATTATTTCAATCCCTTCCGGAATTCTTACCATGATGCTTGCGTTTCTTAATAATTTTCCTGATGTGGAACCGGATCGGGCTGGAGGACGGCATCATCTCGTAATACAGCTTGGTAGAAGACGTGCTGCATGGATCTATGTCGGAGCCCTTTCCCTGTGCTACCTTGTCATAATTGGTGCGGTACTGGCATTCCCCCAGTTGAGTTATTGGGTATTAGTTGGACTGGCAACCCTTCCCCTTGCTATCCGAGCAGCGCGTATTGTATTAACTAATTATGATAATATTCCCAACTTAATTCCGGCGATGGGAATGAATGTGATGCTTGTATTAGGAACGAATATAGCATTAGGAGTGGGTATTGTCCTTAGTATCCTTTTCTGAATGGGAATCGGATATGTCGATATCAAATCGGAGTGCAGCAGGATGAATTCGTTGATAGATAAGCAAACAGATATTCATAAACACCAATACTATACTCAACAATATTAGGTTTTGTATAAGCGGATAAAACTCGAGCCTGTATGAATCTCGATAATTATGCTTGGTACGTGTGTTTGGCGTTGCACTTATACAAAGCATTCCCACCGGTATGGTAGAAAAAGGAAACGTAACAGCAAGCATTAAATAACCTTGGAATTAAACCCATTTAAGTATAGTCAACCATGCAAAATATGATTATTATATGGGATTAGCATGCCAAAATGAAACATACCGATATGTTTCACATAGTGGCAACACAACACCATGGCTCTGTTCCTGAGCCACACCATCCGGAGTAATCAAATGACAAGTTACGAAACCATTAAAGCAACTGTAGATTTTGCCAACCCCATTCATGTGGGTTGTTCTTTTCCTGATCCCTATCCCAACGATTTTACTTGGGCGGGATATGATTTAAAAATAACCGATCCGAACTACGAATGGCATAAGGTAAGTGATACCCGTTGGGAACGATGTGATGAATGGGGAAATCTCTGGGCACGGGTCGATGATAGTTCCAAAGGAGAAGTGGTAAAAGGAGCGCTGGATAGTTTGGATAATTTAAGTAAATTAAGACTTCCCGATTTGGATGAATCGATGTTTGAACGGGTTCGTGAAAAAATCAAAGAGAATGCCAATAGCAAGTTTGTTATTTCTGGGCTACCAGGATTTACTTTTAATATTGCACGAAAAATCCGCAAGTTGGATTATTATATGATGGATCTAGTGGTGAATCGAAAACAAATCGAAACCCTCCATGATATGTTGGATGAATGGCTGCTAACAGTGATTGAATATTATGGACGTGCGAATGCGATGGCAATTATGTTCCCAGAAGATTGGGGAACCCAGCTGGCTTTAATGATTAGTCCTGAAATGTGGCGAGAGATTTTCAAACCCCGATTCGAACGACTCTGTGATGCGGCACATGCTCGAGGAATGTATGTGTTCATGCATTCCTGTGGCAAAATAACGGAGATCATCCCCGATTTAAATGAAGTGGGTGTGGATTTGCTCCAATTTGATCAACCTACGCTGCATGGGTTTGAAACCTTAGCGTCCTTCCAGGAACATGGAAAAATAACCTATTGGTGTCCGGTGGATATTCAAACCACGTTGCAAACCAAAGATGAATCAAAGATTGAAAACGATGTTAAACACATGTTAGAAACCATGTGGAAACAACGAGGTGGGTTTGTTGCGGGATACTACGGGGATAATAAATCCATTGGATTGGATCCCAGTGTACAAGCAAAAGCCTGTGAATTCTTTTTGAAATATGGATCACGATCCTAGTTGCAGTTTTTCCACGGCACGAACAAACGCGTGACGGGCTTCGTTTTGGGATGCGGGTAGGATGCCTGGATTATAGCATGCTTCTACTTGTTTTATCCCTTTTGATTTCCAATCTCCTTCTGATAATTTAGTTTGCCCTACCACCGCATAGACCGGGATTTCATACTGGAGCGCTTGTTCTACAACGGTTCCGACTACTTTTCCTTGGAAGGAAGATTCATCCAGACATCCCTCTCCGGTGATTACTGCACGTGCTCCTTCCAAGTGTTTATAGAAACCACTCACATGCATCAACCAGGAACTTCCAGCCTGATAGGTACCGTTTAGTAAACCAATTAAAGCAGCGCCAATTCCACCTGCTGCTCCTGCACCAGGCACCGTGTCAAGATTGAGACTCCAATTCGTACGAATCCAATACGCGACACGTTGCATCCCTTGTTCCAAAAGGTCAAGCATAGTGGAATCGGCTCCCTTTTGGGGACCAAATGTTCGAGTTGCACCATGGATTCCTAAAAGAGGATGACTAACGTCTGATAACACCGTAAGCTTAATCTTCGAAGGCTGATGTGGTGCCACAATATGATTAACATGAGAAAGACCAATTCCACCGGTTTGGACGGGTTTTCCTTTTGCATCTATGAATTGATATCCCAGCTCGGTTAACATATCCTTTCCCAAATCGTTCGTAGCACTACCACCCAAACAGATCAGCTGGTTTATGTATCCTGCTTGAGCCAGCTGCTTCATGACCAGTCCGAGTCCACGGCTTGTTGTAACTAAGGGGTTGCGATGAGGTGGAGCAATGGTGGCAAGTCCTAGTATTTGAGCAGATTCTATAATCGCAATATCCATATGGTTTGGGAAGAATACCGGTGCGGTTATTGGTTGGTTATGTGCATTCCGACAAGGAAAATGATACGTATGTCCTGGAAGATAGGTAGTGATACACGCAAGAAAACCATCTCCTCCATCAGAAAGGGGATGGTTAACTACGGGTATCTGAGGGTATTGTTGTTGAAGTGTAGAAGAACAAAGCGTACAAACAGCTGGAGCGGAAAAGGTTTCTTTAAATGAATCAAAAGCAAGGAGGAAGGGATGGGGCATTGTGGTCCTCGGACGAGTTAATCTTCATCCTCTTCTTCCTCCATCTCTTTTTGTATTTGATTGGACGTATTTTCTAGCATCTCTTCATCTTCAGCAAGTTGTTTTTCAAATGTATGATAATAATGTCCTTTCTTTTCAAGTAAGGCTTCGTGGGTTCCTTCCTCCACGAGGTGTCCTTTATCTAATACATAAATATAATCACAATTGGCAACGGTGGAGCATCGATGGCTAATTAAAATAGTGGTCTGATCTTGTAAGATATCCCTACAATTGTCCAGGATCTGCTCTTCTGTTTCTGTATCAATAGCAGAAAACGCATCATCCAAGATAAGAATATCCGGACGCTTGATAATAGCACGTGCTAAAGCCGTACGTTGTTTTTGTCCCCCACTTAATGTGACGCCTCGCTCCCCAACCAGAGTCTCAAATTGCTCAGGGAAATCCATAATATTGTCATATACGCATGCCAATTTAGCAGCCTGATACACATCATCATCAGCTAACCCAGGATTCCCAAACCGAATGTTATCCGCAATGGTGGAAGTAAATAGAAACGTTTCCTGTGGAACATAAGCAATTCGACTGCGAAGCATCTTTACAGAATATTGTTGAACATCAATCCCATCAATTAGAACCGTCCCCGATTTCCCATCATAAATCCGTGCAAGCAATTGAGCCAAGGTGCTTTTCCCCGCTCCGGTATCGCCGAAAAATGCAACAACCTTACGGGGTGGAATACGCATGGAGATATTATGAAGAACGGGATGTTCTGTTCCTTTATAAATAAAGGTGAGATTACGAAACTCAATTTCCCCATTGAGTCGCTCTTTCACTACTGGTTCTTCTGGATCGTGAATTTCAGGTTCCATATCCAGGATCATACGAATTCGATCGTATGAAGCCCGAGCACGCTGATAAATATTTACAGTCCATCCAAAGGACATGAACACCATCACAATTAACCCGAGAAACCCTGTGAATTTTACATACGTACCGAGAGAGAGCTCCCCATGATACACCATCGTCCCACCCACGACCATGGCAATCGCAATGGAAACAGAAAAGGTGAACCAAATAGCCGGTCCGAATCCCGCTGCGATCCGTGCTAAACGGATGGCTTGAGAAACGTATTCTTCACTTTCTTGAGCCACATTTTCCAATTCTTTATCCTCTTGCACATACGCTTTGATAACACGGATATTCGATAAATTTTCTGTGATCTTCCCCGTAATTTTAGCAAATTTTTCTTGTAAATGTTGAAATCGGCGATGAATTGCCTGTCCCCCAAAAACAATGATGATGATTACAATCGGAAGTGGGATAAATGCATAGGTGGATAATTCTGGACTCAGCCAAAATAAAATCGTGATATAAACAACACTGCCCAATAGCGCATCGACCAATGCCATCACTCCAGCACCAAATCCTGCCGTAACTGCATTCAGATCGTTGGTAGCATGCGCCATCAAATCACCAACTTTGTTTCGGTTAAAGAAATCAGCGGTCAATACCTGGAGGTGTTTGAAGAGTTTCGCCCGGATATCTTTTTCGATCCGCCGGGCATTACCAAAAATAAAAAACCGAAACCAAAACCGAAAAATCCCAATGATAATTGCTGCACCTGCAATGATTAACGTATACGGTAGAATTCGGTCTATTAGGGGGGCATCCCGGTTAATAAACACACGAAGGATTTGTTGAATGGGATCCTGGGGTGTGATCTCTGCCGCTGCTAACGTATCATCTTCTGTTTTTTGTGTTTCCAATACCTTCACATCGTTCTGTTCTTGTTCGATATGACGCATACCATCAACCACTTCCCCCATAATATAAGGGGGAATCATATTCATAATATCTACCAAGATCAGAAATCCAATACCAGTTAGTAAAAACCATTTATATTTAAAAGCAAGTTCTTTAACCATATAGCTAAACTCAAGTTGGGTTAGTAAAGATAGGAAACGGAATGATTAATCATAGTTTACTATCCGATAAACACGGTCTGCCCCTTGGTTAGGGATGATTCTGTACAAATTAAAGCCCAATTAGGGCGCCAATCTGGATACGTATGGTAAACGGGAATTGGGTGTCCGCCTCTTTGTATGGATTATCTATGATGTCATGTATTTTGTCTATATTCCAGGTTTTAATCAATCCAAGATCCGCATTGACTTCCAAGAATAGATCAACCATAGCGATCCGCATCACGGGGAACATAAACTTGACGATAGGGCCAACCTGAATCCGATTTACCAATTCATTATAATGACTGGAAATGGTATTCAATGGTAACGATCCTATATTATAAGCAATGGAATGCTTGGTTAAAAATCCTACAAAACCACCGAACCCTAGCCGGACTTTTTTGATCGAAAGGAGTGCACAAACGGGAATTTCGACATAATTCTGTTTCGATTCACCTGCATATGACTCTGGATCAGTATTTCCGTAAATGGGGATATCATCAGATGAAAAGACAGGATATCCACCGCCTCCTTTATTATTGAATGCGAGTTCACCATAGATTCCCCACTGCGCAGAAAAATGATAAATCCCAATAAAGGAAAACGCAAACCGAAACAGTAAAGAAGCTCCAATATTGTTATACATCCCATGATTGTCTCGAACAATCATGCCCGATACGACCTGTTTTGTATGGGAGCCTAAAATCCAAGCCAGGTTTCCACCCAATTTTAATCCAATGTCCAGTCCCATTCCTTGGTCTATTCGTTCTTCATAATTTTTGCTTTGTTCGTTTTGACCAACCAAAATTGGTGGATCATATTCTGATTCCTCTGCCTGTATCAGAGCAGGGAAGGTACCGATGCTACACAGCAGAGCAATTAACATGACAAGATACGTTACGATTCGAACCATAATCCACCTCACTGGAAGGAAAAATTCATCCCCTAAATATAATGAGGGATTTTAGAAAAGCAAGAAAAAAAAACATCCGCTTGACAAATCCATCTCCGCCCTTTAATTTATCCACCACGAAATGCAAATCAAACGGAGCTAACTATGCATCCTTATATGACAGCCTCCCTACCACTTCCCCGAGGGCGTCGAAAGCGAGCTTCTTCGTACGATCGCACCGGTGGGAATGCAGATTGTACGTGGATTGAACCCGGTGAAACGCAAATCATTTTAGAACAATTAGGTACTGCAGGATATATCACTCGGATCTGGTGTACACCGAACATTAAAGATGAAACCGCGGTGGATTACCTACAGCATATTTGTTTTCGGTTTACATTTGATCATCGGTGTACCGCAGAACAGGTTCCGTTGGGTATGCTAGCAGGAGTTGGACCTTGGCGGATCAATGATATTCAAACTCCTTTGGTCAATGTAATGCGATCCCGTCCGGTAAATCAGGAACAGACGGATCCTGGTTCGGGTTCCTTCAATTTGCATTGGATCATGCCCTTTACTAACATGGCACGGATTGAAGTAACCAATCCGCTATCATGTAAGATGACCCTTCATTTTAATATTGAATATGTCACCACAACAATACTTGATCCCTGTTATTATTTTCACTGTCATTTTCATGAAATGAAGCGAACACAAGCCGTGACACCCGAACGGATACATGATGAATCACTGAATGGTGTAATACTTGAGGACGACGAAGTAAAGAATCGAACGGATGCGTATAATTATCTGTTCGCACATATCAAGAATCAAAAGGGTTTATATGCAGGTACCGTGCTAGCGGTGGAATCCCATCCGGATAATCCAGGTAAATGGTATGAAGGGGATGAGATGTTTTTTATTGATGACGAACCTTTTCCACCTACGATTCATGGTACTGGAACGGAAGATTATTTTGGGATGGCTTGGGGGGTTCATCGACCATATCAGGCGTTTGATCATGGAGTCACCCATTACGAACGAGATCTTACTGATCATGACCGGTTTTACGATGGACGCTTTACATTATATCGCTGGCATATTTGGGATCCGATTTATTTTGATCGTTCATTACGTGGCTCAATTGAAGCAGGTCATGCCAACGATTGTGCACAGTATTATTCCTCTACTGCCTTCTGGTATGGAAAACCATTAGTAGGGGAAACCTAATACCCTCGGTCGAACCGTTGGGTTGCCGTGCGACTATAATAGCGGTCTTCGTAATACTGATAAATATGGTGCTGGGCTTGTTTGCGAATAATGAAGTGTTTAAGAACACCCGGGAAAGCTTCCAAACTAAGTTTGGATGGGCGATAATTCAGCACATCGTCATATAACCAACTCGGAAGATTAACCGGATCGGAATAGAATTTTACCACCTGGTATTCATTAATAGGTACGGTAAAAATCCAATCCCCTTCTTCATTAAAATCCACAAAAACTTCTTCTTTCCAGTAGTCGTTATCTTCAATATCGTCGGGTTGGCGTTGGTCATATATTTCATCCAATCGGTATCGTGCATCAATCGAATGAATATACAAATAAATATCAGTAGCCCGTTGCCGGTAGGGACCATACACGACAATGGAATCAAATTTTAAGTATGGCTGTTCATATGGATAAACAGGGTGGATGGATGCATCCTTCCACAAAAATCGTATCATATCGCCATTCGCCCATATCAGGCGACCATATACCGGATTCCCATTCGCATCCGTTTGTATATTGGGAGAACGAAACACACCCATATCATATTCATATACATTTCCCCGTTCATCTTTCACTCGTAATCCAACGCGATGATTCATATTCACACCCGCTAAAATGATTCTCCATTGAAACACTTCTCCCACATTGGGTAATACGCCATTGTAGGTACTCGTTAATTCACCGGCGATATTATATTCCTGAATTTCAAAAGGCGGAGCTATTTTTGCGATAACCCGTTCTTTAAACGTGGGAAAATGGATGGATGAGACTAAGTGAGGTGGTGTCGTTGGATTATCCTCTGTGGGTTGTGCTGTTTCATCCGGATTCAACTCGGTAGGCTGAGGCGGCGGCGGAATTAGCGATGCACGATCGAATCCAGGATGTAATCCAACCGGTGTGGGTGTAGGCGTTCGCAGAGCTTCACTTTCAGGATAATACGTAACCCGCCAGTTATTCAATCGCATATCGGAGTTTAATACATTGAGTTTATGTTGATACACCTCAGGAAATCGGTTGATGTTTCCTCCCCAACGCGGATCTACCTTTTCACGTTCGTGATCCACTTTCGCATAGGGCTGATCTTCCATAAGTGTTGTATCATAGGATCCAAATAAAATCAGTGGAATCCAATCATCCCATACCTGCTCATCGGAATCTTGTGTAAATCCGGATGGCGGAAGGGAAAACATACCCAGTATGCTGAGGTATAGTAAACAATATAACAACTTGACAATGGCTTTCATAGGGTTCCTCAATTGTCCTTACGAACGCGCGCATGACGCGAATATCCTATTCTCCAATTAGGTTATCGGTACTTTTGTACTGGGTATTAAGGCAGAATTCCTTGGATATAAAACACCCAAGTAGTAAATATACTCCTATTATAATAGGATGGCTTGACAATATCTATCGTACCAGCTACATTACCCCTAGTCGATTCTTTTTCGAACTATCTTAACAGGTGGTAAATCCATATGCCCTCACCGCCAACCTCTCTCGCCCTTCAACTACGCTCAGGGGGCGGAGGATAGCTGTGTGAAGCCTATCGATAACTATATTCCACTGAAAACAGAAGCACAGGAAAACTACCATAGTTTTTGCAGTTGGGGGGTAACCGATGCAAATTAATCCGAATAATAAATTCACCTATTTTCTAACTCCAGAAGGAGCTCAGCATTATACCAATGCGCATCAAAAAATAACGCTTCGATTCGCTAATGATTTCCATTCATATTTACGTAAAGCGGGGTTTCATGAAGGAACGTTGTTGGATGTGGGATCTGGAGATTGTGTTTTGGCTATGTGCCTTCATGACTGGTTTCCACAAGCAAACATAATTGGAGTCGATTATTCGCCACATATGATTGCAATTGGAAAAGAAAAACTGGCTACATCAGAGAAATCGGATTCCATAACGCTTTTAGAAGGCGATATGCAAGCGCTCCCCATCGACGACCACACTATCGATGCAGTAGTTAGTTTAAATACTTTGCATTTTGCTTCGAATCTAACTCAGGCATTTAACGAACTGTATCGGGTGCTGAAACCGGATGGATGTTTGATTATTATCAATATTATTAAACCCTGGTTTGCTTTTCTCAATACTGCCCTCCAGGTTTCCTATCCTAAAAAAGAATTTATCCAGGCTTTGGAGCAATCGCAATGGCACGATTATCAGGTAAAAACGCGCCCTTTTTGGATCGATATTTTATGGCATGTTCCTAAATAGGGCGGAAGGTGTGCTTTATCAAACGGATTGTTGAACCTATAATTAAGGCAATCACACACTACGTTATCAAATTGATTAGATTAGAGTTACACATTGACCTATGGTATAATTTTGTTATACTTTCTCCACCATACAATTGTATGGAATTATTCCTATCATTTGGAGGGATTTATGCGTTATGTACTATGCGTTTTTATCGTTTGTCTATTCTTTTTTTCGGGTTGTCAAAACGGAAAACAACAAGATAACCAAACAGAAACGGAGGGGGATAAAACAAAGCTAGTAATTGTTCATTCCTATCATGTCGAGTATCCCTGGACAAAAAGTATTGATGATGGCATCCGGGATCAACTTTCAGAAAAGGAATTTGATGTAAAACGAATCTTTATGGACACGAAACGTAATACCAGTGAAGAATTTAAACAAACAGCGGGACAAAAAGCCTTAACAACCATCGCCGAATTCCAACCCCAAATCGTAATCCTTACGGATGATAACGCCCAGGAATATGTTGGGAAACACCTGTTGGATAAAAACGAGCTAGCTTTGGTTTTTTGTGGAATGAATGCAGAACCAGAGAAATATGGGTACAACGAATCTAATTCTGTTACGGGTGTATTAGAGCGCCCGAATATTCGCAAGACCCTTACATTACTAAATCAAATGGTTCCAGAAATCGAAACCTATTCCCTTTTAACCGATGATAGTCCAACATCTCAAGGTTTTGTGGATTACTTCAATAATCTTCATTTGTCTATCACTGTAGATAAACAAATCCTAACGAATGATTTTGCTCAATGGCAAACCACAGTGACCGATCTTAGCAGTGATGCTTTGATTACCTATATGTATCATACGTTAAAAGCAGATACAGAGGAAAGTATAGCTCCCGAAGAAGTTATGGAATGGACAAAAAATGCAATACAAAAACCGTCGATCGGTTTTTTTGATTTTGCTATCGAATCCGGTGTATTGATAGGGAATGTAGAATCCGGATTTGAACATGGTCGGTTAGCAATGCAAATGGCGAAAGAGATTACTAAAGGAGAACAACCATCAGAACTTCCTATTATTACTGCTAGTGAAGGACTGGTTCTACTTAATAAAGATATGGCTTCCAAACTAAACATTAATACCACTACTATTGAACCCATTGTGGATAAAAGCTTCTCAAGCACACAGTAGCAGTTTTATGTGAATTGTATAGGATGAATACCAAAGATATTTATCCAAAACGATCTGGAAAAGACAATTGATGTAGGTTACTATATAGGAATGTTGTTAACAGAATTCTGCTTGCCAATTGTACAGCGGAAGCGTTATATTCCTCCTACTTTTAAAGGGAATTTGGAAAAAAGGTTGGCTACACTTTTTTTCGCTCACGTTTATGGGTGTGATGTTGTATTACCACTATCAAACGAAGCGTCTGTACAACGGGACCTTCTTTTCACCAGGCTGAGATTATCAACGCCATGATCCGTTAGATGAGGACTTAACCAAAGGAGTTTGTACGATGCGATTAAACGTAAAGCTTATTTTATTTTTTGCAATTGGTATCATACTCTTGGTGATCAATCAAATGAGTTTATCTCTGATGTCCTTCTCTTCATTGAAATCAACGAGCTTAACCATCTTTGAAGAAGAGATTGTAAAATCCACTAATGAACCATTGGAGACATTATCTTCCATGTTTTTTAGCATTGTTACGGATCGGATTATGGATGGCTTATCCAAAGAAGAATTGCTTGCAGCAATCAAGGAAATAGATGGAATTCATCAAGCAGCTATGGTTTTCGATGAGCAAGGTAGCTATCTTTTGGGAGAACATGGGAACCCGGATCTGCAAAAACTAATTTCACCGGAGTTATTACAGGGATATCTCAAAAAATACGATGAGAATTTGGTAAAGGCGTTCTCCACCAACAATTTTGATCAGCTTTCCCTTTCCGATCGCAGTATCATACCTTGCTCTATCTATCTGGAATACAATCGAGGTTTAGGATGGTTCATCGCTTATGGAATGGAATTCCATCATACGAATCAGGGTTTGGAATATATTGAACGGAAATATTCCGATTCGTCTCAACGCTTGCTACTCATAACGCTTGCATCCGTATCTTTTTTCACGTTGCTTATGATCGGGGTTTTAATTTTTCTTATTCGTCGCTTTGTTTCTCGTCCTTTGCGGTATATGACTTGTTTTTTTGATGACTTACTAAAAGGGAAGGGGGATCTAACAAAGCGTCTTCGCGTTACTCAAAAAGATGAGATCGGGAATGTCTGCCGTTATTTTGACCAATACATGGATAATTTGCAAGAAATGCTACAACAATTGGCTCAAATGAGCCAGGAATTAGCGTCTTCTACAAAGGTATCTGAAGGATCAATCCAACATATAGCCCAGGTGATTGAAGAAATGGTTGCGTCATCGGAACAAATAAGCAATCATTCTTCGGAACAATCGGAATCGGCAGATGAAGTGATGCGGAATATACAATTACTCGTTGATGCTAGTACAGATATTTCCACAAGTCTGGAACAATTGGCATCCCATATTCGAGACACATCTGAATCCGTATCACATATGGAAGAAGGAAGCCGGATTATATCCGATGAGGTAGATCAGACGACCCAATTGTCCCAAAAGTTGATAGATACTGCCCATGAGGCAACCGATTCGGTCACCCAATCCATCGCATCGATGAAAGAGATAAGTGACGCATCGGGTTTAGTAAGTGAATCCGTTACCCTGATTTCCAATATCGCCGCTCAAACCAATTTGTTATCTATGAATGCTTCTATTGAAGCGGCGCACGCTGGGGAATCTGGAAAAGGGTTTGCGGTAGTAGCGGAGGAAGTACGGAAACTTGCGGATAACAGTCAATCCCGTGCAAAGGATATTACGTCGTATATTGGTAAAATGACCCACTTAATTGAACGGGGGGTGGCTATTTCAGAAACCGTCGGAACTCACTTGGATCAAATTACCCACTACATTCAAGATACAACCAAAGGAATTGATCATATTTCTTCCTCTATGGGCGTTCAAAATACTTCCACAAGTAAAATTCACAAGATGATCCAAACCCTTACTGCCAGTAATGAAACAATTGCATCCCATGCCACCAATCAAAAAGAGAAAGCTCGGGAATCCAAGGAAATTGTGGGTGCATTAGTAGAAATATCTAAGCAAATCAAAATTATTACTTCCGAACAAACCAAAGGGAATCGTGAAATACTAGAACAAACAGAAGCCATTAAGCAAACGGTGCATCGCAATCATGAAATAGCAAGTGACCTGGAATCAATCCTCGCACGATTTCAATTAGACAGTCCCACCGAAGAGCAATACTCGATACAACCACGTCCGTGATTTATGCTATAAAACACCGTAAATAGAATCATATCTTCGTAAATAGAAAAAGGGAGCAGTATCCTGCTCCCTTTTATGTAAGGAATAGCTATATATATCTATGGATTATTTATTCATTTGCGGATCGTAATCGCTCTCGAGCTTGCTGCCGGAAGAATTCCCGTTGCATATCGGGAGTATGAAGGATGACGATTTCTACTCGTCGGTTTTCTGCTCGTTCTTCGGGAGACATGTTTTGATTTGCAATTTTAGGTTTATGCTCACCAAAGAATGTACCACGAATTCGGTTGGGATCAATCATCCCTTCCTGGGAAATAAATCGGGTGGTATTCAGAGAGCGATCAGCTGATAATTCCCAATTATCTTTGTATAACCGAGAGGGGAGGTTGTCGGTATGCGCTTCTACAGAGATTTGATGATCTTTAACCATAGGCATATTTAGTAGTTGAGAGAGATTATCCAACACTTCTTTCCCTTGTTGGGTAATGGTAGCGCTATCACTATCAAAGAGGATGTTATCCGAGAGGCTGATCACAACCCCCCTTTCATCCTGAGTGATCTCAGCAGCATGCCCCAATCGTGTTTCGGCTATCGTAGAGACCTGGCGATACAATGCCCGATATTCTGCATTTGGGGAGACGTTGGGTGGACCTTGGGCGAAATCACCCGCACCGGTGG
This sequence comes from uncultured Spirochaetia bacterium, assembly GCA_964414635.1. Taxonomy (GTDB): domain Bacteria; phylum Spirochaetota; class UBA6919; order CAYPZJ01; family CAYPZJ01; genus CAYPZJ01. Next base: position 640 of record CAYPZJ010000003.1, on the reverse strand, counting down.
AACTGGAAGCGGGTTGGTAGATACCAAATGCAATTTGTAATCCTTGGGAAAGCTCCTGAATGCGTGATTCTTCTTGAGAAGACAACGCATAAAGAATAATGAACAATCCCAAAAGAAGTGTAATCATGTCGGCGTATGTCAGAAGCCAGCGCATCATCCCCGCCGCTTCATGACCACCACCACCACCATGATCTTCACATTTTTGTTGTTTTTTCTTTTTCCCTTCTTTAGCCATAAACGAATACCTCTACTTGTTCCACAGATAGGAAATCACCCGATAAAGCATGCTTTATGTTTGTTGATCTTCTTCCAATTTCTTTCGTTCGTTTTCATCATCCACAAACACTTTGAGTCGATCTTGTACAATACGAGGGTTATCCCCACTTTGAATGGTTAGAATTCCAGTTAGAATCATATTGCGGTAGGCTTCCGATTCTTTAATCCGGACCTCACATTTATTCGCCATCGGTAAGAACCACAGATTGGCGAACGAAATCCCGTAAAATGTTGCAATAAATGCAACAGCAATACCGTGCCCCAGCTGTGCTGCGTTTGCATTACCCAGGTTTTCTAACACGTGTACCAACCCAAGAACGGTTCCTACAATACCCATTGTAGGGGAGTATCCACCCATATCCAT
>CAYPZJ010000002.1:0-38105 GCA_964414635.1 uncultured Spirochaetia bacterium | reverse complement strand
ATCTTGGAAAAGTTACAGGTAAGGATATTTAGTCATATTTTTATTCGTAAGGGAAAGAGAATGCTATGAATTTATCACGGGACGATTGCCTCCAAGCACTTAATGATTTTAAATCCATCACACGAGAAACCTGTCTTGCTGAGCTTGAAACGGATCCTTTGAATTCCTATTACCTTTTTTATTTGGGATTAAATGCCTTAGTAGCAGAAGATTATAAAGAAAGTGAACGCGTCTTTCGTTTGATGGTTCAACATTATAGCACCATATTGCGTTATTCGTATTATCTAGCGTTGTCACTTTTTAAACAGAAGAAATATACGGAAGCAGAAGCCCTTTTTCGGCATTTGGTGGATGGGAATCCCGATGAATTGCTTTACTGGCTTTATTTATGTAAAACATTAGAATACCAGGAAAAGTATCAAGAAGCAGAAGCAGAATTTGATCACGTGGCGGAATCCATTTTGACCCAAGCAGAATTAGTCCACTCAGGTTGTATCCAAATGGAATGTATCTTAGAGTGGGTGAAAACGGATCCTGATTATTATGATACATATGGATTTATTCTCGTATCTCTTGGGGATTTTTTAAAAGCAGAACAGGTCTATCAGCGAGTTTTTCAACTCGAAACCGAAAATGCGGTGTATTGGAATAATTACGGATGGCTGATGTATCTCCAGGAAAACTATCCCGAAGCGGAAAAAGCATGCCGTGAAACCATTCGGTTGAAACCGGATAACGGGATTTATTGGAATAATCTTGGTGATTTATATTTCATCCAAGAACACTACGATCACGCCGAACAGATGTTTCAAAAAGCAGTTCAATGCACACCGTCTCATCCACTTTTTTGGAATAACCTGGGAATGACCTATTGGTTTAAAAAGGAATACCACCAAGCGGAACATGCTTTTCTTCAGGCAATCAAACATAACCCGGATGATCCCATTTTTTGGAAAAATATGGGAAACACCTTATCCGTCCTACATAAAATTGATGAGGCGCGAACTGCCTACCGTCGGGAGGAAAGCCTCCGAGAACAGGGTTATAAGTCTTCAGGGTTGGGTGTGTAACGGAACGAGGTGATGCTATAACGTTAGTTCACCAGATACGCATCCTTTACCGGACTCATCTTTTTTAATAATTTATTAAACTGACTATCGGTACCATCCACACAGAATTGATCACCCGCACGAATCACGCGTTCGGTACTACCCGTTCCGTCTAAATGAAAATAAACGCCATGTTTCCCTTTGTGTGTATCAATTAAGGAACGTATTTCCTCAAGGGTTCCTTGTATCATCTCATCTTCGACAAGACAAATATGAAAACCCTGCAAACTGGTGGTACTAATAGGTTTCGACGACTCTGATGTGGTTTTACTAACTGCACGAGCGTCTTGCATACGTGGTTGATTCATTATTTTCCCCTCCTTACTACCCATGAAACGATTTCGCTGCTTCACTTGTTTTATCCGATTTGCGATGTTTCCTTTTGTAATAGAATCGTCATCATGGGTGAATAATTCATCAATTATTAATTTCCTATTTTCTGGTTCGGAAACAGTTGCCAGAAACAAATACGTGTGTTCCTCCACCATTAATGATTTGAATCGTTCAAATTGATTAGCAAATAATAGGGCTTCTACCTCAACTTGAAGATTTCCTATCCGAAGCCGACTCCACAATTTTCCTTTTGCATTTTTCACAATTTGAAATTCATGGAGCACAGCACAAAAGACACCAATCGTATCTTTTTTTATGGATTCCAACTCCGATAGATCCAACAGCGCTAACCCACGTTTTTTAACGGCTTCCAATATTTCATGGTAGGGGTGATCAGAAAAGAAAAATCCCAGCGCACTTTTTTCATAGGATAAGCACGTACGTTGGTCATATTCGGGTACGTGGGGGATCGTTGGAGTCAATTCATCAGTTGTAGCCGTTGTCGCATCAAACAGGGATAGCTGGGATGTGTTTCGTTCATTCTGCCCCTGCTGCCCATATTTAAGTGCTTCATCCAACACAGAAATCATACCATTTCGTGTGCTTCCTAATCCATCCAAAGCTCCCGCATAGATTAGATATTCCAATGTTCGACGGTTCAAACTTTTGGGGTTCAGCCGTTCACATAAATCATAGAGGTTTTTATAAGGACCGTTTTCAGTACGCTCTTGTACTAAGTCTTCCATCGCTTTGCGCCCTACGTTCTTTATTGCAGCCAACGCATACTGGATACGATCACCTGAACCAATGGGTCGTTCTGTGGTTTGGGTGGATTTACCTTTCTGAATAGTAAACAAAACATCGGACGTGTTGATATGGGGGGGTAATACTTCAATCCCCATTGTTCGGCATTCCGCCAGGTAAATATTTATTTTATCGGTTGTCTCGACTTCGTTTGTTAGTAAAGCCGTCATATAAGCCACCGGGAAGTTAGCTTTTAAATACGCGGTACGATAGGTAATATATCCATACGCAGCGGCATGAGATTTGTTAAATCCATATTCAGCAAATTGTGCCATCATATCATATATGGATTCCGCTAGCTCTTTATCATACCCATTTGCCACGGCTCCTTTTATAAACTGCTGTCGGAATTTTACCATCTTCTCCTTTTGTTTTTTACCCATGGCTTTCCGCAAATGATCGGCTTCGCTCCGGCTAAATCCAGCTATCAACCTGGAAATAAGCATTACCTGTTCTTGATAAACAATAATACCATAGGTTTCTTTCAAAACATCTTGCAGATCTTCGTGGGGATAGGTTACCTCGACTCGCCCATGTTTTCGTTCTACAAATTCGCGATCCATCTTGGATTTTAATACACCCGGGCGATACAGCGCAATTAACGCTATGATTTCTTCTAACACTTCGGGTTTCAAATCACGTAGAAGCCCCCGCATCCCAGATCCTTCCAACTGAAATACACCCAATGCTTCCCCGCGTTGTAACATCGCATACGTTAGTGGATCATCAAATCCTACGGTTTCAAGATCAATTTCGATTCCATACTGATTACGGATCAAATTTAGGCAGTTGGTGATGGTGGTTAAATTGCGTAACCCCAAAATATCCATTTTCACCAACCCAGCGGTTTCAAGATATTGCCCCTCAAATTGAGATGAAATCTGTCCCGTTTTGGATTCCCGGTATAATGGCACCAATTTATCCAAAGGTTCATTCCCGATGAGAATCCCTGCAGCATGGGTAGATGCATGACGACGCACACCTTCTAATTTTTGAGCGTAATTCCACAATTCTTCATATTGAGGTTTGGAGGCAATAAGTTCCCTCAGATCAGGAACATCTTCCCATGCGGAGTTCAACGATGCTTTGGGTCCTCCAGGGATCATTTTGGCAATTCGATCCACTTCACTCAATGGGATTTCCAAGACGCGACCCACATCCCGAATTACCGCCCGGGCTTTGAGTGATCCAAATGTGATAATCATTGCAACTTTATCATCACCATAGGTTTCACGGATATATTGGATTACTTCTCCCCGTCGATCGTCCTGAAAATCGGTATCAATATCAGGTAATCCAATTCGATCCGGATTCAAAAACCGCTCAAACAGAAGATTAAACGGAATGGGATCCACCGTTGTAATCCCAATGAGATACGATACCATACAACCCGCAGCTGACCCTCTCCCAGGTCCTACCAGAATGCCCTGATTACGTGACCAACTGATGATATCCAAAACACACAAAAAATATTCGGCTAACTTCATTTGGTTAATAACAGCTAATTCAAATTCCAACCGTTCCTTTATATCAGCTTGTGTTGCGTGGGAATATCCTTCTGGGTAAATGTTAGGTAATGCATCCCAGGTTATTTTTTCGAGATATTCCTGATAGGTATAGGCTTTTGGGATAGCTACATTAGGTAAATAGAACTTATCAAAGGTGTATTCAAAGGTACATTGATCTGCCACCCACTGGGTGTTATCTATGGCTTCGGGTATATCGGTAAATAGATCCCGCATTTCTGCTTCCGACTTTAAATAAAATTGATCCCCGTGATACGTAAGATGGTCTTCATTAATGGTTTTTTGGCTCCCAACGCACAGCAGAATCTCATGGGCTTTGTAATCTTCTTTCCGTAAGTAATGTGCATCATTAGTGGCAACTAAGCGCAAGTCGTAATCCTGCGCAAGTTTGATTAATCCTCCATTCGCTTCTTTTTCTTCGGGTAGTCCGTGGCGTTGAAGCTCAATAAGAAAGCGATCGTTACCAAAAATGGAAAGGTATTCTTCCAGGGCTTTCCGAGCAGCTTCTTCTCTACCAGAAATAAGAAGGGATGGTATCTCCCCTTTGATACAAGCAGAAAGCGCAATTAATCCTTCGTTATATTCAGCTAGTACTTCTTTGTCTATTTGGGGTTTATAATAAAATCCCTCGAGGTATCCGATGCTGGATAGTTTAATCAGATTTTTGTATCCCGTTTGATTTTGACATAGAAGAATAAGATGGTGGTACTTTCGGTGTTTATCATGGGAACTGGAATTCCGGTCGAAGCGGGATCCTTCTGCCAGATACAATTCGCACCCGATGATGGGCTTTATTTGTTCCTGTTTTGCATGCTCGAAAAAATCCAACGCACCAAAAAGGTTTCCATGGTCTGTTAGTGCAATCGCTTCCATACCTTGTTCTTTTACACGGGCGACCATATCCTTAATGTTTATGATACAGTCTTTTAGGGAATAATCGGAATGCGTATGGAGATGGACAAAACTCATGGATGGAAAATAATAAAAAGTATCGGTTCGCGTCGTACTTTTTCTTCCTTCGTGTATATCTTAATTCTGGTGCGTGTTATAGCATGTTATATCTTTATTCGAATCTAAAGTAGGGGTAATTCATGGGGCGTGCTGAATAATAATGAATCTGATCGATTAAATTCATGGGACAGGCGTGATACCTACCTCTACAACTCATATCCAAGAATGTAGAAGCAGGTTGTATGATTGTTTACGCTTACACTTGAAAATAGATATAACCTGCCCTTAACTAACAATACGTATAATCTGTACAAAATACCCATCGATTTAACACAGGTGAGCGTTTTGAAGTAACCCATTTTTATCTCTCGTTTTTCGCTTACCTAAACCGTTTCCTGAGTGTAGTTGAAGGAAAAGGATGATAAAATGGAACTGGCGTATAGAAAACTAAGAACCAAATCTGGACAGCCTGAAAAAGGGGATAAACAACGATCTTTGTTGAGTGGTATGAATTAATATAAAATGGATTCGGTATCGGTTTCTCCAAATAGGACCCAGACTCCATGGCGATTCCGAACAAATCGACTTTCCAATCGTCCTTCACCCGTAAAATGGCGGTATTCGGTCAGGATACCTGTGGAATCATAATCAAATTCATAATACCGATAGATATCTTTCCCGTTTTGGGAATACCCTTCCCATTGTTTTAACCCGCTATCATTATACCGAACCTGAATTTCAACCACCAATTGGTCTAAGTGATTTATAAGCGCTTGTCGCGTTAGTCGATAATGCTGGTGATTTAAGGTGATCGTAACCAAAGGAGGAGCTAGAATGGGAACGGTTGGTGGTAATGGATTAACGACGTTACGATTAGGATACAACCATCGATCCAGTCGGGAAGGTACTGCTGGTTCGATTGGATCAAAGTGTTCATAATAACGTATGCGTCGACTCAACAGATTGTTCAGATCTCCATAATAGGACATCGTTTCTTTTAAATCGGTCGTGTCATCAGGGTTATAAAAATATTCTACTGTTGATATACGGCTGGGTTTTAGTTGTCCCAATCGTTTTTGAAAAACTGCCTCGGTAAGGAGGCGATTGTATGTATCATAGGAATACGTAACGTATCCATCTAACTCATCAAAATTATAATATTCTTTCCGTTGAACCAACCCCGCATCGTAATAACGTTTCATAAGGGTATACGGTCCTAACGTCTGCCCTAACCCTGTAACATAAACTGTTTCCTTTAATAGGGTGCCAGTTTCATCAAACTCCATAAGCCGCGTACGTTGAAAAACGTGGGTAATAAAATCTCGAAGATAATGTTCAGCACGGTATGGAACACCATCGTTTAACTGAACTAAATACAATTCAGGAAGCGTGTCTAAATCGGGATCTGAAAGGGATTGTGTAAATTCTCCCTGTTCCTCATTCCAATGTGCATAATAGATTGGATCTTCTAAGCTGGAGTCGTAAAAATCAGCAAAGAGGAGGGCGGGAAGTCCTAAAAAGAGTAGTAATGTAAAACCGATTTGTCGCATAGGATTAATATAAACAATCCCCCACTCCCCTGCCATCTTGACAGGGGAGTCGCATTGGCAAAGCACCCAGGAAAGGAGGCAAACTAACCTGATGTGATTTCATGCCAATCCTGCAAGGAGAAAAGAACCACGGAATGGTTGACGCTGTAACCAGCAAGTACACTTATTGATAGACAAAATAAAACCAATCTACATCATCTTGGGAAAGGAACTCCAGTTTGTACCATTCGTTTTCATATAGTTCCACCGCACCCGAACCCATTTGATCCGCTGTATTCCACGCTGTCAAGTCACAACCGCTCGTACCAATATTTTCTAACCTGCTGTTTGAAGGTGTGTTACACGCCGTGGTCGTGTCCGAACAATCCTCTCCATAATCGGGTACTGTAGCGCCTTCTCGATACCAAATTATCCCATATTTCCCCGGTGAGAATTCACCAAACGGGGATAACTGCGACCGAATATGGACAATCGTTTGCGTTGGAAAATAGCGTTCTACCTGTGAATTCGGGTCTAATCCCGCTGTACCCGCTTCTTCATCCTCATAAAAGGGATTATCATCATTCGAGAATAAATTATACTGCGTCGCAGAATACGGCGTGAAATAGGTATCCTGATACAAGGTAAACGCATTGACCAGAAAGTTCGCCATTAAACCACCCATGGAAACTGAAAACCCCGGTTCCGTAGGGGATACACCAATAAATTCATCCGCACTCCGAACGTCGGCATTGGCTGCATCCTGTTCACCTAACGTCCCATCCCCACAAGGTGGATTTGTTCCTCCCCCAACATTGGCAATCGATAGAAAATCTCCATCCACGTTGACATTCGTAAATATCATACTAAACGTATCCGTCGTTTGATTCGCATCGTTCGTGTCGATGATTACTTTCGTATCACCACTTCCTGTGATTTCAATCTGGTTGGACGACACCATGAAATTATCACTGATATCGGTCTCTGGGACGGCATTATTCATGTTTGCCCACACCCACATGTAGTAGGTTCCGTTGGGGAATCCATAACGGTTTACGATAACCGCATCGGGAATGGGTTGACCAATCCCATAGTCATCCAATTCTTCCGTTCCTTCAGGAAGGATGGTTTTATCGGGGTTGCTGGAGTAGGGACCACCAATAAACCCATATCCAAAGAAATACACGTCATTCTCAGGATCGGTGTCGAAATTTGCCTCCATCAGGTCGGAATAAACGGCAAAACTATTCGACTTACTTAAATAGAAAAACACGCCCATGTATTGAAATTGAGCGATCTGATTCCCTACATTTTCGATTTGGAATTCACCGATATCCACAATCGCAATCTCATGATCATAGGATGCACGCACGGTAAACGCAGCAGGGGCTACATTAATAGTTGGGATTACCGTGGTTGTACCACCAGTGCCATTAGTTGTGGATGATGAGGTATCAGGGACCTCTTCACCACGTTCGCAAAGCACATTCATGGAAATAAATGCGAAAACCAACGCTGCAATGAGTGTAAAGAATTTAACGAAAATATTCATACAAGTTCCTCCGAGTTATTATGCCGCTTGGCTGGAATGGGGAATCAGCCTGGTAACATAACCTTGTCATATCCAATTTATAATATAACGCTTCTGTACGGTTTTTCAAATGGAAGCTGTTTTTTTTATGGGAAATGATGGCAGTCGAGTAGTTGACTTCCGTGAAAAAAAGCATTATTCTATTGCTGCTACGGAGAAAAGCTATGAAAAAGATTCTTCTTGTGCCCTACTGTACCCGCTAGCCCTGCGATCCCGCCTTCATTAAATTCACTTTTCGCATGGGAAAAGCCACGCTGATTCGCTTCAGTTGTGGATGTACCGCTGGATACGTTACGATTGGTTTTAATACCAAGACGTAACAGGAGAGAAGAATCATGACGCTTGTTACCCCTAAACCCTACCCTTCCGGTAGCTTCCGAGAACTCTTTTATATTGCCGCTCCGCTCATTGTTACAAATGCATCGTTCATGATTATGCGATTTGCAGATCAATTAATGATTTCCTGGTTTGATCAAGATGCCATGGCAGCTGCCGGTTCGGGTGGCGTCCTATCCTTTACGTTTTTGGCACTATTCATGGGAACATGTGGGTATGTGAATACCTTTGTAGCACAATTCCACGGAGCCAATCGTCCAATACGGATTACGATCTATTTATGGCAGGGTGTTTACCTTGCCTTATTTTCTGCCCCGCTGATGATAGCCCTTATTCCGCTTGGTCCCGTGTTGTTTCATGCATTTGGACATGAAGCAGATTTAATTCAATTAGAAACAATCTATTATTCCATTCTAATGATTGGTGGACCCATCGCAGCGTTGAATATGACCCTGAGTTCCTTTTTTAATGGACAGGAACGGGCGCGAATTACTATGTGGGTGAATATTATTGGCAACGCGGCGAATATTGGTTTGGATATTGTGTTAATCTATGGGATCGGTCCTATCCCCGCGTTGGGATTAGCTGGTGCCGCATGGGCGACTGTAATCGCTACGGGGCTCATTGCGGTGATTTTTTTTTGTATCTTTTTAAATAAGAGATACCGGAAATCCCATCAAACCCATCGGTTTATCAAACTCCGAGCCAAAGAATTTTTTCGCTTGATTAAATTCGGGATTCCTGCAGGATTCCAATGGTTTTCAGATATGATAGCCTTTACTATATTTGTATTGATTATTGGCTCACTAGGCAAAGTAGAATTGTTTGTCAGCAATGTTGCATTTGCCATCAATCATCTTGCATTTATGCCGGTGGTAGGTTTGGGGCGTGCTGCTTCTATATTGGTAGGAAAGTATATTGGAAAGAAACAGCTGGATCATTCGGTAAAAAGCACCCACAACGCACTAAAATTGTCCGTTGTCTATATGGTGAGTATTGCTGCCCTTTATGCATTTGTACCGGAACTATTCTTGTACATGTTTAAAGAACCAGATATGCCACCGGAAGAATTCCAAGCGGTTATTGAATCCGGGCGGATGATCCTTCGTATGATTGCGGTGTATACACTATTGGATGCATTTACCATAATCTATATGTCCGCTTTACAAGGAAGTGGGGATACCAAATTTATCCTTGTTGCTAGTTTGATTCTCGGATATGTGTGTTTTCTTCCCCCATTGATCCTGGTTGTCTATGTATTTGGGGGTGGATTGATTGAGGCATGGTTCGTTTTAGCAGGGTGGATCTTCTTTTATGCCCTAGCCTTTATTATCCGGTTCTATCAAGGGAAATGGAAAACCATTAATTTAATGGGGCTCAAAACGGAAAAAAGCATGGAAAATCCTGTAATTGGATAACCCAAACACGATTCCATTAAGGGATGGCACCTTCCATTTTATCAAGTAATTGCTGATACCGTGGATGAGCGCGTATCGATCGGAAATCCACATCCTGTTCCAAGTAGGAACTATCTGTAAACCCTTTATTATACGCTTGTTCGAGATAATAGAGCGCTTGTTCTGCTTGTCCATCTAACGCAAAAACACAAGCCAGATTATACAATGGGAAAGGTTCTTCAGGAAAAAATTCTTTCATCCGCATAAACGCCATAATTGCCATTTTCCATTGCCGATTTCCATAGTAATACCATGCCGCATCCGATGCATCGATCACCGCTTGTTCTTTTACAGTCGGAGGAGAAACCAAGCGGCGGCTAAATGGGGGTAGTTGAGGAAACGGACGATGGGGTTCCAACTGATACCAATATGCAACCGAATAGTAATAATCTGTTCGAATATTCTTGTTCCCATGGTCGAATGTCACACGCAGGGATTTGGAAAATCCAATGGGATCCATAAGATGGAAACGATACACACAACTGCGAGCCCCTTTGAAATTCCCCTCATGGAAATTGCATCCAAAATAGGGATGCTGCAGGACGGTAAATCCTTGGGCTTGTCCAAAATAATGATCCAACCCGATGCCTTCTAGTGCTGGTTCTCGAGCATGATTAATAAAAAAACGTTCGATCCCTTCATCCCATGGTTTTCCTTGAGTATTCTTAACATGGAGGACCACACCAACAAAATATCCCATTCCAGAGATAAAGCAGAGCGGATAAGCTACCCCAAGAGTGCAGGGGGTGGCTTGGTGATAATGCGCGTGGAAATATGGTGTGCGAGCGGGTAAGTGTTGTAGTTTTTGTACATCGATGCAGAAATATATATCTTTTATCTTTGAAGCCCCTTGGTTTTCCAACGTAATGCGAGCATGGTTATTAAACGGCATGGGAAAATAGCAATGCCGAGATCTCCCAGCAGAAGTAACCACTAAAGGGGTACTATTCATCTCCTTTTGTAATCCCATTCCAATCCCAAAAAAATCTCCCAATGGAACTTCTACGCTTGGACGTTTCTCCTCATCCCAATACATACGCAACACCAGCTGGCTCCATTTGTGAGCATGATTTTCCACGGCGAACCAAAGGTGTGTGATTTTCCCTGGTCCCGTTAATTCGGCGAGTGTAATATCGGAATATGCTTCCAAATCTAGGGTAGCAGATGATAATGGAGGAAACGATTGGCTGGTGATTTGCTTGGATTGAAAAGCTGGATGCATGGGTTGTGTCTTCAATGAAGCAAAAGGATCCAAAGGGAGTTGTACAAGGGTTGTTTCCTGCTCCAGTTTAAATGCCGTACTTGCAAGAGGGCGTTCACATGTACTACAAAACCATACCAACACCAGGCTGATTCCAATCCCGATTCCTCGGAAGAATAACGTGTATGTGTGTGTTTTCATTGATTAGTCCAATGGCTGATACGTAATATCGATGCGTGATTGACTCGTGGCACTTTGTAAAATTGCCTCATAAAGTACCATGGATTTATAGCTTTCGTAAATATTGGATCGTGTGGTGCGCTGCTCTTGGATCGCCTGAATGAAATCAACCAGTTCTGCTAAATGACCGGTATTATTCCCACTATCCCCACCTGAAACAAAGGTAGGAGGTTCCCTCCATTCCACTGCGTTCCCATTTTCTGCGATTTGCCAACACGAAGAATTGTGGATGCGCATAAAATTTCCACCTTGTACAGTAAGTTCCATTTCTTCTGTGGGAAGCTCGAAACTTCGTCCATCGGTTAGATTCATACTACCCACTGCCTGGTTTTGAAACCGTAATGATACAGCGTATGCATCAGCCCCTTTAGCAAAGCAATGCACCGCTTCCACCTCACCAAATAAATACGGTAGAAGATCAATAGCGTGAATTCCAAAATCGAATAAAAACGAACGATGGAGCGTTTGATTGTCATACTGGCTAGAAGCATAATCCAACGAAATAGAATAATACTGGGATGAATCAAACTGGTGTAACCATGTTTTTGCTCGAACATAGGGAAGGGCATATCGCTTTTTAAATGCTGTCGTACACATGCCCCCTGTTTGATGAGCAAGCTGGGCGATTTCCCATGCGTCTTCGGCTGATTCCGCAGGTGGTTTTTCTGTATACACCGGATAACCGAGTTGAAGCAGGGCTTTTGCCAATTGATAGTGCATGGCAGGATTGATACAAACCAGCACGCCATCCGGCTTTTCTTTTTGGAGCATCTGTTCCCAGTTTGTATAGGCATGCCCTCCAAAGCGTCGTGCATTTGTTTCTGCACGCTCTTGATCCAGATCGCAAACCCCAACCAAGTAGGCGCCTGCTGCACCAATATACGGATAGATCCGTTTGGTGGATAAGTTACCTGCACCGATAATCGCGATTTTAAGATCATTCATACCTTACTCCAACCCTAACTGATTTAAATAAGCGATTGCTTCGTATTGGTAACGAAGCGAATTTTCAGTATCCATTACTTCCATTTCCAATACATAATCTCCTTGGTATCCCACCTGATCCATGTGATGGATTAATCCGCTGAGATCAATTTCACCCGTACCAAATGGAACCGATTGCGCTCCAATTTGATCCTTAATATGAATCAACGCGATGGATTCTCCTAATAACTCGTATCCTTCTTTCCAGGACACCCCGACGGAATGAAAATGCCCCACTTCCAACAACGTATGCATCCGATCGTCGTTAATTCCACGGATAACATGGGTATAGTCCTCAACTGTTGCCAAGGCAGTACCAGAATGGTTCTGCACAACAGGGATGACATTTAAATGTTCTATGGCTTCAAGATAGGGTTTTGCAGCTTGGATGTACAATTCGATCGTAGATGCCTTAAACAATACTACCGGAATTCCCAACATATGTGCAAATTCGGTTGCATCGACTGCCTGTTCCAATGAATGATCCAGATCATCGGTGATGTTGGGTAGATGAAGGGACCCAAAACTCATATTTGTTTCCTTCGATTTTTTAAGATAGATCGAAGGTCCCTGAAGAATATCCACCGCTGATTTTGCCCAACTCGTGAATAATTCCACTTTGTGGTATCCTATTCGATGAAATTCCTCTAAAAGCTGGTCTAAATCCAATTCAGGATTGTTACATGGACTTCCCATGATTCGACTCATTCGCACCCCCTCCAAGACAGTTTAGATTAAGTATAAAAACCCTATTCCGATTCGAGTTCAAAATTGCGGATTCCAGCCGAATATGCGACAATCATATCCGCCTGCTCCTCTCCTATACTTACAGCGTTGTGAAATACTCCAGGTTTGACAATTAAGGTATCCCCTGGGTTAAGGATAACATGATCATCACCGATGGAATGATCCAATTTTCCTGTCAGCAAGTATAAAATTTCTTCGCAATTGGAATGGCAGTGACGTGGATTGGATTCTCCTTTGTTGATCACAACCCTACCGAATGTTATGGCTTGGGCATTGTTTAGGTGTTCCCCTGCCATCCAGGATAGATTCCCCCAGGGTTCGACTTTTTTGGTACGATCGGCATCTTCTTTTCTATGTACATGATATGCCATAGGTTGGCTCCTTTCGATCATTTATTATCCCATATAAAAGTAATGCTTGGAAAAAAGATTGTAAACACAAAAAAATGAGTCGATGCTTTTTTTGTGGATTTGTTCCCTGTTCTAAAAATAGTATGTAAAAAAGCTATTCGGTGTTAACTTTACGTGTACGGACTCGGGTGCACATGCCGCCCAAAATGAGGTACTCATGAATACATATCAATTCGGCATTCCATTGCTATTCGTACTGATATTACTAGCCGCGGTACTCGTCGCTTGCGATCCAGAAGAAATCCCATCGTATGCACCTCCTCATGGTTTATCCTTGAGTTCGGGTGAATTCGATGATCAGATATTTGGGATTGACGCGTACCGGTACGATACCAGTCAACCAGGTGCGTTTTTACTTCCTTTGGGGGTCAGTATTGATCCCACCACCGGTGCCTTGTATATTGTGGATCGGTATAAAAATCGCATTCAACGATTTGAATACCCCTTATCATATTTAAAAGATGATAATTCCGAACTCGATTACGAAACGCATTGTGAAGTGGATTATTTTGATCGGGCAAATAATACCCAAGCAACAGTTGGAGATGGTCCTTCTTCTTTTATTTCTCCTCAATTGGTGACAGCCGATCCGGTTACCGGTGATATATATACGTATGAAGGGTATTATATCGCTAATTCTGCTTATCAAAACAATAGTACAACTATTTATCGTTATCGTATTTCAAAATTTAATAGCGCGGGAACCTATGAATGGGCACGTACACCGTTTGAAGAATTAGATGGATCCCCCTATTTTACAATAGATAGTGGAGGAACCGGAGAGATAGAACCACAACTGACTACGCCGGAAAGTAGTAATGTGGCATATTTTTTGGGACATAACGTACGCATCAGCGCCTATAACGGATATATCTTTCTTGCAGGGAGTTATAGCCGTAATTTTTCCATGGTTTCCGATCGCCCTTATGAAGATATTAAAACACGTATGTTTATTCGGGTGTACGATCAGGGCGGGAATCGGGTAGATCAACAAGAGCTAACCCTTAATGGATCCAATCAATTGATTAATGCAGCGAGTACCGTTGTCCAGGAGCAATATATTCTTCAAGGCACGGGAATGCACCACCATTGGGTAGATTCCGCTGGGAATGAATATACATGGGATAATACAAATAACGTAGTGGATGAAACGGGAACGGCATATACAGCGGATTCCCTCGGGTTTGTGGAAGATGCTGATGGGAATATGCTATCCGTATTTTCTACGCTTACTACCATTTTTGATACGGAATTGGAATCCTACCAGTTATTCTTTATTTGGGAACCGGATACCCATTCGTGTATTTTGATGGACGCGTACGGATTGTTGGAACGGTATACGTTTGAAGATGCAACCTTATACAACACGATTCGGAGTGAATTGGAAGCAGGAGATCTTACCACTCTAGGTGACTTAAGTGGAGCACTTGACCATTATGAATTGTGGGTCGTGGATGATAGTGGAGCGGTTTATACTCCCGATGGAATTCGAGTTGATCAGGATCGTATGTATGCTGGTGATACTCGATTAGCTCATCTTTCTGCCATTCGGGTTACACCGAATCATGTGTATGTTGTTAATTCCTATCCCGCGGATGGATCGGATGAAACAATCGAAGAGGGAACGTTTCAGAGTGAAATTTTGCGGTTTACCCATAGTGCGGGGATGATCTCATACAAAGATCGGTTTGCGCTTCCCGATGTAGATACAACGACGACCAATGATGATAACTTTTCCGATATGAATTCGCTGTTTATTTACGAGGTAGGTGATGCGTTTGAAGTGTATGGAGCACGATCGGTTCAAAACTATGTTTTCATAGGTGCATATCAGAGTAGTACGATATCGGAACAGTATACAGTTGGTAAGTTTGGAGAAGACTT
Source organism: uncultured Spirochaetia bacterium (assembly GCA_964414635.1). GTDB lineage: Bacteria > Spirochaetota > UBA6919 > CAYPZJ01 > CAYPZJ01 > CAYPZJ01. The sequence continues at coordinate 23,003 of CAYPZJ010000002.1, read as the reverse complement.
GGGAGAATTTGATATGTGTGCATACCTGGATGGGGTTGTTGATACGAATGGAGATGTCCATCTGGTGGTTTCCGATGGGCATAATAATCGACTTCACTACCTCACCATCCCTCGAACCGAGATCCCCGGATTAGATTTATAACCACCCATAAAAAAACCGTCCCATTTCCGATGAAAACCACCCGATAATTAAATTATTGAGAAATCGCTACCGATAGTAAAAAAGACGATTGCCAAATGAATTTGAATTTAGCGCAACGTTGTGGAGTAGTTAGAAACCTTGTAACGGAGTTACTCTATGTTTAATTTCTATGTACCTACGAAAGTGGTTTTTGGTCAGGGGAATATCTCAAGTATCGGTGAAGTAATAAAGTCCCTGGGTGAAAAGGTTATGCTGGTGACCGACGATGCAACCGCGAATGAATCGGGATATCTAACAAAAATCAAGCAAGCGATCGAACGTGAAGTATTTGGTGTATTGACTTACAATAAGGTGCACCAGGAAGCCAATAGCGATTTGGTAAATGATGGTGCCGATCAAGCCCGTCATGCCAAGTGTGATGTCATCATTGGTTTTGGTCGTAAATCCACCTTAAATGTAGCGAAAGCCATCGCCTTTATGGTAAACAATGATGGAAATATCGAGGAGTATTTCCTCGGACGGAAACCATCGGATATAAAAAAAGTAAAATACGTAGAAGTTCCAACAGGTGTGGGATTGATACCCGGACTTACCAATCGGTTTTATATTTTAGATAAATACGATCGGGTACTCAAATCGTTGGAAAGTGACATCAATTATGCGGACGTAATTCTATACGATGGGAAAGTCACATCCCAAGTACCCGCGGATTACACTCGCTTACAAGGTATTGAATTAATATCATTGGGAGTGGAATCCTACATATCAAAAGCCGCGACACCTATGTCAGATCCTTATGCATTGCGTTCCATTGAATTTGTGGGGCAGAATCTTGTGAAAGCGGTTCAAGACAATGAAGCCATCAATCTTCGTATGAATTTATGCACCGGTGCGATCATGGGATCCATTGCGTTGAATCACAGTGCACCTGGAATCACCTATGCATTAGCATTGGCATTGGCATCGGTTTTTGGTGTTTATCAGGGAATTGTGAATGCTATATTACTTCCCCAGGTTATGGAATTCAACTTGACATCTGTACCCCAACGCTATGTTAGTATTGCGAAAGCATTTGGAGAACAAACGGGCGAATTAACCGTAGTGGAAGCAGCAATCAAATCCATTGAATCCATCCGTAAAATCATGTTTAACCTTAAAGTACCTCAGAAGTTATCGGAACTGGATATTGATAAAGGAAAGTTTTATGATGTGGCATCCATCGCCAAAGGATATGACTTCCTGCATTATCTTCCCCGTGCTGTATCCAAAGACGATATATATAATATTCTCACTTCTGCATATTAACGCCCACTTGTAAAAGGCAACTAACCCGCTCAATCATTACATTTACGCTTCACCTGGGTTTGAAGAAAATGGCGGAGAGCAATTTGTTGGGAAAGATACGCCAACTTTTCCAATGGAGTCATGCTTTTTAATTCCTTTTCCAGATGCCCATCAAAATCCGGATGCACCGGTGGGTCATTTTTTTGCTTGTGCATGAAGTAACTCCGTTAATATCGCAATATCTTCTTGATCTTTTCTTCTGAGTGGAGTAATCTGCTTTTTTGCCCTTAATAGATCCACAATAGAAGAAACCAACAACGTACAATCCTCCACTTCAAACAAATCTGCCCGATCACGAAGGTAGGTGTATTCGATTGGGTAGCTTAAAAGAACATCTACTTGTAGTAGTCCTTTTTGATCGAGAACAGTATATACAAGGGCATTTTTCTCTTCCATCCATCGGGTACGATGGGATTCGTTTGATAAATACTCAAGGGGCTCAGGTATACGGGGAATCAGCTGGCTTGCTTTCACAACATCGATGAACCGATCCAGGTTTTTTTTGGACATCAATAAAGCGATATCTAAATCGTACGTCGTCCGTTCACACCCCTGCAAAACGCAAGCGATTCCACCACAAATAACGAAATCTACCTGATGTTTATATAGCTTCTGGAGGAAATCAAACAAAAAATTATCCATCGGCTTACAAAAATAACATAAAAATCACACCCTTCCAAAATTCTAACGAACGTTCGATCTGTCTCAAAGTGATGTAAATGCTTGTACTCCCAGCAAGTGGATTTCTTTGGGGTGTCGTGCGGCTTCGCCGTACGACACCCTTTAATTACTGGTTAAAACCAATTAGGGTGATTGTACTTTTCATCCGTTTGAAATTCATCCACGAACGTTCGATCGAAAAGAGGTGGATATCTATCATCCTATTATATTGCGTCTTTCGAATAATCATAATCTTCGCTTTTTGCAGATCGTTCCATCAATCCAGAGACCGCTTCTTTTATGGGGCGTCCTTCAAACATCACTGCGTACATCTGTGATGTAATCGGCATTTCAATATCTTCTTTTTTAGCAATCTCATGTACAGCATGGGTTGTCCGCACTCCTTCCGCAACCTGGGTCATCCCTGCTAAAATATCATCCAGCTTTTTCCCCATTCCCAGTTGCCTTCCCACAAATAAATTCCGCCCATATTTACTATAGCACGTCGTGATTAAATCCCCAATACCTGCTAAGCCATGAAATGTTTTTGCTTTTGCTCCCATCTTTTTCCCAAACCGAATCATTTCTGCTAAACCCCGTGTCATTAATGCGCTTTTCGCATTATCTCCAAACCCAATACCATCACTCATCCCACACCCAATCGCGATAATATTTTTCAGAGCTCCCGCAAGTTCAACCCCCAGTACGTCCTTATTGGTGTATATTCGCAAATAGGGTGTCATCAACGCATATTGAACGCGTTGGCATACTTCTTTGCGTTTCCCAGCTATAATCAACGTAGTAGGAAGGCGCTGGGCAATTTCTTCTGCATGGGTAGGTCCTGAGATCGCCAGAATAGGATGTTTTTTAAAGAAATGTTTAAGAATTTGGGTCATGCGTAAATCGGTGTTTTCCTCAATACCTTTTGCTACCGTGGCAATAATAGTTTTAGGCAAAATATGCGGAACAGCTTGTTCAGCCGTTCTGCGCATAAAATGGGAAGGAATCGCAAATATAACAAGATCCGCTCCTTCCAGGGCTTCCCCCATATCAGTGGTAAATCCAATTGATTCTGGAAGCCGAATCCCCTCTAAGGCGAGCGGATTCATTCGAGTAGTACGAACCTGTTCCACCCGTGCCGGATCGTATTCCCAAACGCATACCCTATTTTTTTCGGAGGCAGAAAGTGCCAACGCGGTTCCAAATGCACCTCCCCCTAAAATACAGATTTGCAATGGTTCTGCATCTTGCTGTTTCGATTGCCAATCGGGGGCGAAGCGACTTAGTTTGCCTTCCTTTTTTTTAGGCATGGGATGTCGTTAATCTCCTTTGACGTGATTATTTTTTATTATGGCGCCGATCACGAAATAGTAAGGTAATAGGAACCCCTTCAAAACCAAAATGATCCCGAATGCAATTGGTTAAATAGGAGCGATAATTATCAGTGAGATACCGTTGGTGGTTAATAGAAAATGAGAATCGGGGTGGCGCAGTATTTATTTGTGAACCATACAGGATTTTTAATTGCTGCCTGCCGAAACCAGGTGGAGGATAGCGAGTAATCCATTCCTCCAGCGCTTGATTAAGCTTAGCGGTTTCCACACGCTTCACATAATTCCCATAAATTTGAAAGATGGCTTTCCGAAGTTGGTTGATCCCAAATCCCGTATGGCAGGAAATGGGAATAATCGGGATATAAGAAGATACTGCAAACCGAAAACGAATCCAATCGATATACTCGGTTTTCGTCCGTTTATCTTGAGTGGTTTGCAAATCCCATTTATTTACTACAAAAATCAATGCTTTTTTGGAATTCATCGCGATGCCAGCTATTTTCTTATCCTGTGTGGAGATATGCTCCACCGAATCAATCAGGTGTAAAACCACCTGGGAGCGTTCAATACTTTTTAATGCTCGATTGATACTATAAAATTCTAATTGTTCTTCCACACTTGATTTTCTTCGAATCCCCGCTGTATCAATGAAGCACACATGCTTACCTTCGAGAATAACACGCTCATCAATACTATCACGGGTTGTTCCCGCAATATCCGATACAAGCGCGCGTTCATAGCCCAATAATAAATTAAGAAGGGTTGATTTCCCTACATTGGGTTTCCCAATGATACTAATATGAAGAATGGATTCGTCCGAAGTGGAAGATTCAGCCTCTTCATTGGAAGGCTCTATCAGTTCATATAGTTTCTCTTCCAGTGCGCCTAAGTTTTTGCGATGTGCTGCAGATACATCCAACGGATCTCCTAACCCTAATTCATACGCTTCACTAACCCATAATTCCCGTTGTTCATTATCTACTTTATTTACCACCAACACAACAGGTTTGGTTGTTTCCCGCAGCAGTTCTCCAATGCGATAATCATCCGGAACAAGTTGCCCCACCTCCACAACAAACACCAACGCATCTGCCATGGCGATAGCTTTTTTCGTTTGATCGATGATGATATCGGTAAAGGAATCGATGTAATCGTCGGTGATCCCTCCGGTATCAACAAGAATTCCGCTTCGATCATGGATGGTAATGACATGGGTAAGGATATCTCGGGTTACTCCAGGTGTGGGATCAATAATTGCTTTCCGTTGGCGGATTAACTCATTAAACAGACTGGACTTCCCTACATTAGGGCGTCCAACAATAGCGATTGTTTTCATAGGGTATCGTTAGGGAATCTGAATACGATAAGCTGCCCGGTTGATTTGTTCATCTATCCATCCCCCTGATACACAAATCTGATTGTCTATTCCTGCGATTAAGGGGTAACGTATAGCTTGGGGGAGCGATTCGACCCATTGAAAGGATTCAAATTTCCCATCCTCATTAAGATGAATATAATAAATCCTACGGGAAGGGGCATCTCCGATCCTTCCACCCACAAAATAAAACGTCCGATTCCAGTAATACATGCCGAAATCCTGAAGCCCATCGGGAAGTGTTGTAGAATGGGACGACCATTGACTTAACGATTTATCCTGATTAAACGGAATACTATAAATCCGGGCGCTGGCTCCCAAATAGGTATACCCACCAAATAAATACAATCGCTTATCAACGATATATCCTTGAGTATGATACAATGCGCTAGGCATCTCGACACCTGCTGTGTGCCAGGATGTAATAGACCCTTCCGCTGTTAGTTCTGTGTAGTAAATGGTTTGAGTGATCATTTCATCTTCCAATTGCCCCCCTAGAACAAACAGTCGATCTTCATACTGAACCACCGTGTGGTCTACTCGGGTGTCGGGAAGGGCTTGATTTTCAACCCACGGGGGAAAATAACTACGTTCTAGTAGCCTGGAATGCACCGTAGGTGGAGCACGATGATCCCAGGTAACTCCTCCAACCAAATAAATGCGTTCCTGTATCATAAAAACCGTATACGAATGCCGATCTAATGGAAGCACAAACAGATCCCATGCGGTCTGTTTTGTATCCGAGTCCAATGGATAAAGGTATAATAATTGCGTTTGGTTATCGGGACTATAAAACACTGCTGCTTGATTTAGATACCGAGCTCCTGTTTGATACGAATACGCAAGGGGTAATTGGGGTAATCGCTCCCAGGTTGTAAGTGATGGAGAATCGCTTGGTGCTGGGATGCACCCAAAAAGACAACAAAACCCAACAAGTATCATTAATACAAAGGTGGTTCGTCCCATTGGAATCGTTATACACTGTTTTTGTTGGAGTGGTTTCATGATATGGTTGTTATGTATCAATGACAATAAGGATAGGCTTTAAAATATTTCCATGCCCAGCCTCTCAATAATATAACACATGCGCTCATCTTATCCGCCCATTTCATCCCATCGCTGATACCGTTTTCGATAACGAGCAGGGGGAATTCCGGTATACCGGACAAACACACAACGGAAACTGGTGATATCATCATATCCGAGTCCCTGTGCAATTTCAACAACAGATTGGGAGGTGGTTTCCAGTTCTTGCTTTGCATGCTCTACTTTCACCCGTTGAATATATTCCTGAGGTGTATTCCCTGTTACCGTTTTAAACCGATGGATAAATGCTTGATGATCAAGTGCAACCATTTTAGACAATTCATTAACACTAATTAATTCGCGAATATGATTTTCAATATACGATTGGGTTGATAATATCTTCTTGTCCTGATGGTTATTCTGAAGATTAAAAATCGCAAAAGATTGCTGGGGCGTCTTATAGGGTTCAATTACCAAATGTTTTGCCGTGTAGATCGCAACCTTTTTTCCCCAGAATTTTTCCACTAAATATATCAATAGGTGGAGAAATGACATGGCACCACCACTGCTGCAAATCCTGCCTTCATCAACAATGATTTTGTTTGCTTTTACATCAATAGCAGGATACTGTTGCTTGAAACAATCAATCTGACTCCAATGAGTTGTTGCCGCTTTCCCATCTAATAAGCCGGTTTCAGCAATCAGAAAAGAGCCGGTGCAGAGGCTGGCAAGTTCCGCTCCCTGATTATATTGTTCCTTGATCCAAGGGATCGCTGGTTGGTTACGTTTAAGTTCGGTTTCAATATCTCCAAATAATGCAGGAATAATAACCAGATCCGTTTTCTTAAGGTCATCCAATGAGGTATGACATTCCATTGACACACCCAAAGCAGTTTGGATCGTTGTTCCGTATACACCTGCCAGTTGTACGCTTACTTGTGCAGGTTTATGAAGATCTTCATAAATCGTCAACGCATGATGAAATACTTCCAGAGCAGTAATAAAAGGAATTGCCATTCCCTGATTAAAGGCTAAGATAGTGATATGCATTAAGGTTATCCCTGATAAATCCAAAATAAGTATATACACATGGACACCGTTTGACAACGCTTAATAGTATAAAAACGAAGGCATGTGTTTTTGTTGGTGTATTACGGAGGTGTCTGATAGGCTTTAATACACAGAAATTCCTTTAAGAGATACGAATTTATGCCTATTCACTTTTTTTGTGTGTTTTCTTATAGAAGAATTATGGATATATCACTATGTAGTTTATAGATTTACGCGCAACCGTCCCCTTATCAGGCTGTCCGAACGTCGCTTATACCAAGAGATGGTTTAGCCCCGTGCCAATGCCTGGATGAATTCCACTAACTGTTTTGCGTCTTCATGATCTACATCTACATGGGTGACGAGTCGAAATTCACGATTATGAGGTGGGAGTACGTTAAATCCTTCCCGTAATAATTGTTGAAATAATTCATCGGCAGAAATGGGAAAGGTGGAATCCACATTGAAGAAAACCATATTAATATCCCTGCGATGTTTTTCTAATACTATACCGGGGATTTTCATAAATTCGGTGGCGATGTACTCTGCTAATGTATGATCTTCTTTTAATCTGTCAATCATCGTTTCTAATGCAACCAATCCTGGCGCTGCGAGCACTCCTGCTTGACGCATTGCTCCACCCCATTGTTTCCGAATACGTTTAACCCGTTGAATAAAAGGGTAGGATCCACAAACCATCGACCCAACGGGTGCTCCCAATCCTTTTGATAAACAAAACATAACAGAATCCGCACACGCCGCAATAACTTTGGCGGAAACCTGAAGCGTGAGCGCTGCATTGAAAATTCGTGCTCCATCCAGATGGATTGGGATGGTATGATCTTTGGCTAAGGATTGAATGGATTGCATGGCAGCAAGTGGCATGACACGACCATTGGAAAGCGCATTTTCCAGACAAATCAGGGTTGTTTTGGGATGGTGAATCTCCGGGGTACGAATACGGGGTTCTAGCTGCTCTGGGGTTACCCAACCATCCTGGGTATCAATCGTTAGAGTTTGTATGAGTGCGTTCAACCCTACTGCACCGGCTTCATGCTGAATAATATGTGTATGTTCCGAAAGCAGAATTTCGTCCCCCGGTTGCGTATGTGCGGCAATGGAAGCCTGATTTCCGAATGTTCCTGATGGGACGAATATTGCTGCTTCTTTGCCTAGTTTCAACGCTGCCGTTTGTTGTAATTGTTTAACGGTGGGATCATCATCATGAACATCATCCCCTAACGGTGCGGTTATCATCGCTTCTTTCATCGCAGGCGTAGGCAATGTTACGGTATCGCTTCGGAAATCTCGAGTACCCATATTATCTCCTTAGGGTTTTCATACGTATAGGAAATGCTTATCTTTCCTATAGGCTTAAGTTAATCAATCTTTGCTTAAAACAAGCTGGAGAATTCTACTATGCGTCTTGCTTATTTGATTATACCCGGGTTACTTGGGATCCTTTTGTTCGTTGGGTTTTGCCATGAATCGGAGTCGAACGACCAGGATGCTCCACCGGCAAGTGAATCCACACTATCCCTACATCTAGATTTAACCATGTTGGGTTTAGAAGCATACATGCAGGAAATAGAGCAGATATACGGTTTTATCAATCAATTGATTCATACATCAACCGATCCATTAACCCTTTCACTAAATGAAGAAACAGATCATGTAACTGAAGAAGAAACAAATTTAGTTAAAGCAGTGGATGAGTTTTGGACTCAGCATTATAAACAGTATAACTCTTTCTATTCAACCCTGGAACAGATGGATAACCCAAATCGAATTCATGTATTTGAAACAGCGCTTTCGTATCCGGTTTTCTATCGGTTGTTAAAAACGCTTCAGGATCATCAATACCTCTTGGATACGTATCCCCACCTCGCTCAACTATTTGCTTTTTGGAGCACCCTTATATATTGAGCGCTATCCACATCCAACTCATGTAATTCCCTACCAACCGAGTATTCTCAAAAAAATAAAAAAATCCTAAAGCCCGGTACCAGAATACCGAAGTGTCTAGTAGCGTTCCTTATAAAGAGACAGCCTCCCTGCTTAATGGTTGTCTCTTTTTTTTATGTCCTCAGTAGCAATCTAATTTTTTATAGTATCCAACCATCAATCATAAATACAGGCTATCACATCTTTTTAAGGATTCATTCAAAAAATCCGGGCTCTTTTTTTTTGTTTCCACTCAGGAAAACCGCTTGCTGAATGGGTAAAACACTAGTATATTAAACGACACGTATGCTCATTAAAAATGAGTCTGACACGGATTCAAAGTTAGTATAACAGGAACGAATGGATCTGCTGATATAACACATAATTGAGCGTATCAAAGGTAATAGGAACGTTTTATGAGACTTCAAAAACGGAACTACGGATAGCGTAGCTACTTTGATTGAAAGGAGGGTGTAGCCTTTGAAATACCTGGGGACACACCTACTGGCAGAATTTTTTGCATGCCAGACCGACAAATTGGATGATGTTCAATTCATCCGGGAGGAAATGGAAAATGCAGCCTTGGCGGCAAATGCAACCATCGTTCAGACAGCCTTCCACCGATTCAACCCCTATGGGGTTAGCGGCGTTGTGGTCATCGCCGAATCCCATGTAACCATTCATACATGGCCCGAATATAATTACGCAGCTATCGATGTTTTCACCTGTGGGGATACATGCGATCCTTATGCAGCGATTGCTTATTTAAAAGAAGCATTCGCCACCGATACGATTCAGGTAAAACAATTAGACCGGGGAAATCTGGATGAAGTTGAGCGGGGCAAACGCGCTCACCACAGCAAATCCTGCCACTTGGTCACAACCAGTTCGGAAGCTCGTTAAGTACTTTGAAGGGGATCAGATTCCATGACCCTTATCCAGTTGTTAACCGGCTAACGGTCATCGAATTTGATAGGTGTTTGATCACCTATACAATCCCCAACACACAGCCATAGGGTCCCGTTTTGTATTTTCATTTGGGAATCGACACACCGGGTACCCATTTTCAGAGGTAAGGAGAGTATAAATACATGCTCATCAAAATGCCTACGTGTTATTTTCTCGTTTGTGGAAGGGGGGATGGTAATTCATTGCTTAACTCCTTTGATATGGCGCTTTTGGACGCAGGCGTAGGGGATACCAATTTGGTACGCTTGTCCAGCATTGTTCCTCCAAATTGCAAACGAATTGATCCAATTTCATTACCCTTGGGCGCCCTTGTTCCTTGTGCGTATTCGCATATATCATCCGATAAACCGGGTGCAGTGATTAGCGCCTGTGTTTGTGCTGGAATTCCCCACGATCCAAATCAAGCTGGGGTTATTATGGAATATTCCTCCTACGGTACGAAAGAACAAGTAGAACAGCGAACCAAACAAATGGTCGAGGATGCCTTCGCCTTTCGGAATCGAAAATTAAAAGAAATCATCCCTAAAAGTATTCAGCATCGAGTAGAAACCTGCGGATCCGCATTTGCTGCCCTTGTAGCGTGGGATGTAGATTAAGGAAAGGAAGTCTGATAAGGATAGAAGATCTGGGGATCGGTGAAACAGCTCGCATTGAATGACGTGCTCTGCTGTTCTATAAATGTATCTATCAGTTCACCACCACAGCTATACCGAATAGTATTATGATAAAATTTGGGATGTACAATATGTACCCCATCGCCACAATGATCTAGTGCGCGTTCTGCTCCCTGTGCATCTGTGGAAGGATCTTTTGCCCCGCTCATCAGCAAAACTTTTATCGACGCAGGAATTTCAAAGGGATGCGGACCACTGTATGGTAACCCATCATCCACCGATAACAGACTACAGACTTCCCGATAGTTTTCGTATTCGAATTTAACACCTAAACGATCCGTCAATGCTGCCTGCGCACTCTCACTAATATCTTCAAAGGGAATCCATTCCTTACAGGTAATTGCATAGTGAAGCAACAGATTTAAACTAACTGAATCTGGAATGGCTACCACACTTTGGATAAACCTAACAGCATCATCAACAGCGCTTGGGTTGGAATTCTCGTGTAGGATTTCAATAGTTAAAGGAAGATAAAGCCGATATATGGTCGATTGAATTAGTGAAAGAAACGTTGATGAAAACATTCGTTGTGAGATGCTAACGGTCCCCGATGATCCTGTGAGTTCCAATTCCCCATTCGTTGAAACCTCCTGATACAACGTATTAAACTTATCCTCACAATTGGAACACACACTATAACAGTAGGAATCACCAGGACATGCATCCAACAATGCTTGCATGGCGTTTTCTACTTTTGTTGATAATCCTTCCATGTGGGTATATTCTCCGTCTGCAACGCCGTCTAGTACAAGACTAGCTACAGAATTTGGATAAATGGAAGCATAGTATAAACTGAAAAACGTACCGTAGCTTACTCCGAGCAAATGTATTTTGTTTAATTCCAAGGCTTGGCGCACGAATTCCAGATCATGAACGGCACTTTCCGTTGAAAAATAACCCAGCTGCATTCCGCTTGATTCAAGTTCTTGAAGACATTGTTCCAACATGGAATTATTAACTTCTGTTGAGGAATCAAAAAGAGACGCGTATTGCGAGCACATAAGGGGGCTGTTCTCACCAGTACCTCGTTGATCCACCGCGTAAATATCAAAATAATTGTAGGTTTCTGGTAGTTCTGATTTATAATGACCCACGAGAATACTGGAGGCTTGTCCAGGACCTCCTGCCACCATAAATAGAGAACCTCGTTTAGGACTTTCCGGTGCTACCCGTCGTACTACATTTAATTCTATGGATCCCTGATCTGGATCAGTATAATCCAACGGAACTGATAAAAGGGTATGTTCATACGATCCCCATTCCGACCAAGTCAGGGAGGTGGGAATCTCTGGGAAAAGAATGCTTCCGGTTGGGGTTGTTGTACTGGTCGTTGAGCTTGAACCGGGAGGAAAAGGAAGATCCATTTCAGCACACGCTGCAAACAGTACGACAGCCACTAACCCTCCCACAAATAACATGAGCATTACAAATCGTGTCATAGTGATCTCCTCATCGATGTGAAATTGGGGGAGATATTGATTAAACGACTCACAAACAGTGCCTCTGTGTATAAAAATGGCTAATTCCTAGCTCTTTGAGTAATCCCCTGCGAGTACATTGTTTTCATAAATATAACCCAAGGAATTAGGGAGGTCAACTCATTTCCGAGTGAATGGTGTGATACTCGTTTTGGGTTTATCGTAACCTCTAATTTGTTGCGCGCTTCATCTACATACATAATATTTGTTTCATTTTTTCATGTGGATTTGACGATTATTACTTTATTCGGTATACTGTATAATATTACAGTATACCGAATAAAAATCTTCGGTATAACTATCTTTTAAGGAGAATACAATGGAATTAAAACAAAACCCAGGCATGAAATTGGTAGGCATACAGGTATCCACCAGCATGGAAAAAGCTTCAGAAGATTGTGGTGCCATCTGGACACCTTTGATGGAACGCCGAAACGAAATACAGCAACAGGTTCGTCCTGAAAACGCTTATGGGATCAGCGTTATGAAAAATCAATCGGATTTTGATTATATCGCCTGTCTCGAAGTATCCGATCACACTGTTATTCCAGAGGGAATGGTTCGGCTCGACCTGGCTCCTGCAACCTATGCCGTTGGGATCCACAGGGGAACCTTGGATTCTCTTCAGGAATCGTATTCTAAATTAATGGAAGAAGTACGTATTGCAGGCAAACAATTAGCAATGCATCTTCCCTCAATAGAACTATATGATCAACGCTTTACGATGGATGAACATTCCATAATGGAGATATGGTTTCCCATTCAAGAGGACTAATCAGTGACTCAACTCTGATTTTCAGGTATGTAGCCTCGACATATAACCATGCTTTGATATCACGATGACAACAAAGTGGCGTATGTGTTGCAACGTAGCGATGCAGCTGGATATAAAATCGTGATCCTGGCTTTTATTTCAACGGGGATATCCACAAAACAAAGAAGAACTACGAGCTATATATGTACGTTTCGAAATGGTTATAGATACAAAATACCAGGTCGTTCCATGTTCCCTAAATCAGTTTTCACCAAAATCTGAGGGAAATCAGGATCGTGGGTGATATTTTCGAGCGTTCCATCCATTAATAGAAAGGTGTCTTCCGATTTACTACCGGTAATAGATGGATTAAATGCAACGGCTTCGGTGGGAAGGATCGGTATATGCTGTGAAGCATCCATCATAAAATAGCGTCCCTGGTATCCAGTCGGTCCACCTTGATGATGGAGCTTCCATTCAACGGGATATCCCACATCTGCATACGCTTGCTGGGTACGTTGAAACAATTCCGCATACGTACGATGGGGTTGTGCTTCTATATTCATACGCGTATCAATGGTGGCTACCGCGTTGAATTTCTTTTCCAATTCACCTGAAAGTGAATCAAAGGCTACAAACCGTGTAAAATTAGCAATTAGACCATACCGTCGAGCACAGACAACTATCATAGCATAGGTTTGGATGGGTTGTTCTGTGGGGAGGGGATGGCGAAAACGACGAACATGATCGTCCGCAGCAACAAGAATTACATAGGGTTGTATGCCTGCTCGCATCAGCTCGTTGGTAATCATTCCAGCAATCCCATGTTCAGATATACCTCGTTTGATCTGATGACAAGTCTGGGTTACAATCGAAGAAGCCTCTTTCCCCAACTCTCTATATTTTTTACATTCGGAAGGTGTTAAGGGACGCTGTAAAGGTTGTAATGACGCTGCGATAGGTTCACTATCCTGCTCACCTGCATCGGATGCCCATCGTTTTCCATTGATAATACGTTGAATTTGTTTTAGACCCTGGGTTGGTTCATACCAGGGATAGTATACGGGTTCAAATGGAAGGGGATCCATAAACTCCGCTAAACGGGGAGCTTCTATTTCATTAGTAATATAATACGCTGTATCATGGGTTACTAAAATGGTTGCAGCTCCCATATCCGATGCGAGTACTACCCGGTTGTCAACTCCTCCGGTTATCCAAGCAAAATTGGCTTGTTGGGTTAGCGCAAGCCCATCCCAACCGCGTTGCTTTATGAGGGTTCGACAACGCGAAAGCTTTTCTTCTATTTCGTCCATATAAACGGTAGTTTGGGAACTCATAGGGTGTATCCTTTTATATCCTGTTAGGGATTAAGCAAGGAATAGAAATCATAGACGGTGGCTCGTGTTACAAACTGGGGTTCTATCTGGATTTCAGAGGGGACTGCTTTTCCATCTAATAGCCGAGTTAAATGAAACAAGGTTTGTTTCCCTCCCATGGATTGGGTTATCACACCGGTAAGTTCAAATGTCATAACCGCTTCCAAAGTTGTTTTATGATTTCCAATTGCATAAACCGGCACCATTGAATCATCCAGCTCCAACGCATTTACAACCGGTTGAACCAATGTTTCATCCATAATCACAAGGGGATGATGAAATGCAGCTTGTTTTTGATAATGGGGTGCCAGCTGGGTCTGTACAACCGCTTCATCCACAGGAAGATACATCGTACGAAGCGAGGCGGTTTCTTGATCGGGGAAAAGCTGATACAAGACTTCCTCCCACAATGTGGCTGTTTCAGGTACTGCCGGCTCTTGAAATAACCAAAGTGTATCTTCTACATAAAAGCGCCGATCTTTTTTTAACGCAGAAGCTACAAGCTTCGCTTGTGCCATGGGAGAGGTATGAATACAATATATCCCGTTCAGATCACAAAGTGACGGATGGATCGTGAATACATCAATATCTTGCTCCATGGCTTCGATCGCAATTGGTTTAAGTTGATCGACTTCTCCTAAACCGATGATAATCGCCTGAAGGGGTTTCTTTTTAAAAAAATCCACGGCTTCGTTCAGTGCAGGGGGATTCTGTGTAGAAAAATAGACAAAAAGGGTTTCCAAATCGGGTGAATCGGTTACCCGATAGTTATGGAGGTATTTTTCTACTTCTTGCTTGAATGCACGGGCTTCGTCCGATACATCCGTTTGGTAAAATGCAACTCGGTATTGGACCCAATCCCCCGGCACCACCTTAATGGAGTGGCATGCAGTCATGCACACCATAAAGATCAGCCATCCAAGGATTAGCCAACCAGCAATCCGTCGTTGTTGCTTCATACCTTTATCCTTCCGTATGTTCTAACGTATCCGCAACCCATCGGGCATATCCACACTGGGAGTCAACCAGGCTAACGTACCTTCATGATCAACTGCTAAAATCATACCCTGGGATTCCAACCCTCGAATTTTTCGGGGTTTCAGATTTGTAAGAATGATTAGCTTTTTCCCGACTAACGCTTCGGGTGTGTAATACTCCGCAATTCCAGCAATAACCTGGCGGGTTTCAGCACCGATGGAAACCTGCAATTGAAGGAGTTTATCCGCTTTTTCCACTTTAGTGGCTTCCAAAACAGTAGCCGTTCGGATATCCAGTTTAAGAAAATCATCAAACTCAATTTGATTTGAATCGGTTTGCTTGTTCGAGCCGGCAGACTGTTTATCTTTTTTGGGAGCGGTTGGATCTTGCTTTCCTTGTAGCTTTTCTTTATCGATACGAGGAAATAAATTGACCGCTTCGGCTACTTGCGCCCCGTCAATTTCCATTGGTGCATCAAACCGAAAGGAAAGATTCTTGCATCCCAATGCCCCAAAAAGTTCTTTCATTTTCCCAGGCATAATAGGGTAGAATACCCGTCCTGCGACTAATAATCCGACTGTGCACGTATGGAGAATCGTATTGATATCTGCTTGTTTGTTTTCCTTTGCCAATTTCCAAGGCTTGGTATCATTTACATATTTATTCACCGCCCGTACCAGATTAATCGCCTCTTTTGCTGTATCATGAATCCGTACCTCTTCAATGGCTTCCATCGCACGTTTTGGAACCCGATGGATTAATTCCCAGATCGCCTTATCCCGATCCTGCAAGGTACCGCAGGCAGGAATAGTAGCATTGCAATATATTGCTATCATGGTAATCAATCGACTTACAAGATTTCCTAAATCGTTTGCTAAATCACTATTAAACCGTTCCTTAAATAACCGTTCCGAGAATGTCGCATCCTGACCAAAGATCATTTCGCGAATGAGCACATACCGAAGGGAATCAACTCCGTATTCATTCCCCAGTACCAATGGATCGACCACATTCCCAAGGCTTTTTGAAATCTTTTGTCCCGTTTCCGCTTGTTCATCTGTTATCATGGTCCAATATCCATGAACGGTTAAATGTTTATATAGCGGAATCCCTGCTGCTCGCAGCATGGTAGGCCAGTAAATTCCATGGGGTTTGATGATATCTTTTGCGACCAAATGCTCTGCTTCATACCAATAGGTTTTAAATTTATCACCGGCCGGGTAATCTAAAACGGTCAGGTAATTTAGCAACGCATCAAACCATACATAGGTTACATAGTTGTCATCAAACGGCAGAGGGATCCCCCATTGGAGACGGGATTTTGGACGAGAGATGCATAAATCCCGCAAGGGTTCTTTTAAAAATGAAAGGATCTCGTTTTTATATTGTTTTGGGCGGATGAAATCATCATGAGTTTGGATGTGATCAATGAGCCAATCCTGGTATTTACTCATTCGAAAATAATAATTCTTTTCTTTTACAAATTCAGGTTCCACCAAATGATCCGGGCATTTCTCATCGACGAGTTCTTTTTCCGAAAGGAAACGCTCGCATCCTTTACAATACAATCCCCCGTATTCCCCCAGATAGATATCCCCTTGATCATAAATCTTTTGTAATACCAACTGCACTACACGTTTATGGCGATCTTCGGATGTACGGATGTAATCCGAGTATTCAATATTTAAATGTTTCCATAGGGATTTAAACTTCTCCACGATCTCATCAATATAGCTTTTTATTTCCTTATCTTTTTTAGCAACGGTTATCACGATGTTTTCACCGTGCTCATCACTACCTGTAGAAAAAAACGTATCCTTTCCCATCAGCTGATTGTATCGTTTCAATACATCTGCTACAATGGTGGTATACGCGTGCCCAATATGGGGCTCCCCGTTTACGTAATAGATCGGGGTTGTTACATAATAGGTGCTCATAGATTCTTCCTTCCCAAACTTCTTATGATGATTCAATGGTCTCCAAATCAGCTTCCGAAAACCCTAAATCATCCATAACTTCCTGGCTTAAAACCTGTATCGCTTCGGTTTGATGATTATGCATTTGAACGAGAAAGGGAAGGCTATCCCGACCCAGTCGCTTAAGAATTTGTCTTACAAACTGAAAATCCGTATCCCGTCCTCGCTGTTCTAAAAGTTGAATCAAATAGGGTCCTACTTCTTGGGTAACAACCCGGGTGATCGCTTCACGAGCAGCCGTCGCAATTACATAATCATCGGAAAGCAAGAGTGGCGCTAAATAACGAACATTTTCAGGCGTTACCAAACGTCCCAATGCAATGGTTGCATATTGCCGGATAATTCGAGGGTTTTTCGTATTACTTATTTCCTGATTCAATAAGGTTGTGGATTCGGGATCCCATATTTTTCCTAATGCTTCTAACATACTTGCTTTAAAAAACACCGCATCGGATGAGAGTTCGGTTTCATTTAACCGTATAATTCGCTCCCGTATTAACGGAGCGGTGACTTCTCTTCCCAAATTCCCCAATGCTTGGGCGGCACTTCTTGCCTGACGCAAATTGCTTCCATTTAACACCCGAATCAAACTTTCGATCGCACGATCACTACCAATGAGTCCCATCGCTTGGATCGCATTGACTGGTGCCTCCCCACGTCCTTCGTCGATCACTTGTTCCAGTGCTTCGATGGCTTCCACTCCCATTGAAGCTAAGGCGCGTGTAGCTGCTTGGCGAACTTCCATATTCGTATCGCTTAATAATGGAATGATTCGTGGAATTCCCCGTATATCATGGAGCGCTCCCAGTGTTTCAACTGTATAGCGACGAATGACCGGATTGTTATTTCCCAGAGAAGCATAAAGCCAGGCAGCAGCATTGGGATTATCAATTTCAATCAATGCTTGGGAAGCTTCTGCCTGGATACCACTATGGGGATCTTGTAACGCATGAACCAACGCGCGAACTGCGGTTTGGGCGCGATATTTTCCTAAACCACGGGCACTTAGTTGTCGTACTAGCAAATCGGTGTCTGCTAATCCATCAATTAGAAGCGGAATTGCTCGGGTGCTTCCAAATCGCGTTAGTCCTACAGCGGCTCGTTGCCGTTCGCTTGCCGAATCACTCGTGAATTGAGCAGCAAGGGTATCAAAATCATCTGCCCACGTCCCTAACGGCAGGAGCAGGAGCATAAGTAGCATACAAGAAAGATATTTTACCATACGGTACCTCATTTGAAAGCCACGAAACGGGCTTGGATCAATTTATTCCATTTCTAAATGTATTGATTTTTTAGGAAATGGTCAATGGGATTCAGTTCTCGATCCCTTGTTGTTTTCTACCGTCAAACACGGATAGATGATGGCTTTTAAGTAGGGAAGACACATAAACTTGTCACTCTGGATAAATAATCATTTATGATGTGGATTGAGGGCTTAAGCAAATCCAAAATAATCAAAATTAAATAGTAGAACCCGACGTTACTAAAAAAAAAATGAGTTGCCAAATCAGTGCAGTATTACTATATTCCAAATTAGTAGGAGCTTATCGACTCGAATGGCTTTCACTTTGTTTTTCGGGGAAGGGAATGATTCTTTCCATTAGGGTCCTATTTGAGCACAAACGTTATGTTACTTAGGATAATTGTATGAATTTTGTTACCCAACTAAAACAGCGTGCACGAACACTGAACAAATCCATTGTGCTTCCAGAAGCCAGCGATGAACGCTATATTGAAGCAATAAAACTCGTTGCAGCAGAGCAATATGCAACGATAATTATGCTGGGTGATCCAGCCCAGATTCAACCGAAATGCGAGACTTATGGTGTCCCACGTGATAGCTATACGATTGTAGATTATAAAAATGCACCTCAATTTAAGGACTATGTGCATAGCTACTATGAACTTCGCAAACATAAGGGAATCACCGAACAGCAAGCGGAAGAAGTGTTGAGCGATCCTCTATACTATGCAGATATGATGGTGCGAGAGGGTGAAGCCGATGGATGTCTCGCTGGTGCGGTGAATAGTACGGCGAATGTAATTCGTGCCAGTCTTCAAATCATCGGGACAGCAAAAAATACCAATACGATTTCATCATATTTTATTATGGTTATGCCCGATTCAACCTTCGTTGAAGAGGGGGTTTTCTTTTATGCAGATTGTGGAGCCGTTCCACAACCTACCGCCGAACAATTAGCCGATATAGCAATTAGTACTGCTGATACTCGAAAATTATTTATGGAAAGTGAGCCCCGGGTTGCGCTTTTATCTTTTTCTACAAAGGGAAGTGCAGAGCATCCGGATGTAGACAAGGTTCGCCAGACACTCCAGATTATCCAAGAAAAACGTCCGGATCTAAATGTTGATGGAGAAATGCAATTCGATGCAGCAGTAATAGATACAATTGGAAAGAAAAAAGCTCCAGGAAGCACGGTAGCCGGACAAGCCAACATCTTGATATTCCCGGATTTGGACGCGGGAAATATTGCTTATAAAATCACAGAGCGTTTGGGAGGGGCGGTGGCACTTGGCCCGTGTATTCAAGGGTTGGCTAAATCCGCGATGGATCTTTCCCGTGGCTGCAATGCACAGGATATTTCCATTATGATCGCAATTACAGCGATTCAAGCATCGTAGGTATGGAAGGGTAAGGGTTTTTCGGTTTTTATTTGGCAACCTGCTTGTTCAAATCGTCTAAAACCTATCCAGAACATCGGTACTGATGATATCCTATCTCGCTTTATTAAACAAATAGAGTCTGACGCTGATTTTTCCGTTGTTAGCAGAATAAATACAGCGTTTACTATACGGTTGCGGCTAGCATACGCATCAATAAAACGTTACACCGATTGAGGTTACTTATGAATATTCTTGTATTAAATTGTGGTTCATCATCCATAAAATTTATGCTTTTCCAATTACCAGAAAAGGTTGTCTTGGCTAAAGGGATTATAGAAAAAATTGGAGAAGCCCAACCAGCCATTCATTACAAACGGCAGGATGGGGTTAGCAAAGACGATGTGTTATCCATTCAAAATCATGAAGACGCGCTGCGGGTTATTTTTGACTATTTAACCCATAGTGATGGCGGTGTAATGAAAACCGTCGATGAAATTGATGCAGTAGGTCATCGTGTTGTTCACGGAGGCGAAGAAATACAAGATTCCTCGCTTATTGACGATCGATTTATCGAAGTAGTGGAGCGGTTGAATGTGCTTGCTCCCTTACACAATCCCCATAACCTAACTGGAATCAAGATATGTAGAAGCTTGCTTCCTAAAACCCCGAATGTAGGAGTATTCGATACGGCTTTTCATTCCAGTTTGCCAGATTATGCATATATGTACGCGCTGCCTTATGAATGGTATGAAAACTACATGGTACGACGGTATGGGTTTCATGGAACATCCCACAAATATGTGTCCAAACGTGCTGCTGAATGCATCGGGCAACCGATCGAGAAACTAAAAATCATTACCTGTCATCTCGGGAATGGATGCAGCATAACAGCGGTTAAGCATGGAAAATCCGTTGATACATCTATGGGATTAACTCCGATGGAAGGATTAATTATGGGTACCCGCTGTGGAGATATGGATCCTGCCATCGTTGCTTATATGGCAAATCATCAGGATTCGAATATGTCATTTGGAGAGATTGATAAAGCTATGAATAAGAAAAGCGGATTGCTGGGCATATCCGGTGTTTCCAATGACATGCGGGAATTGATGGCGGTGAAGGACACCAACCCCCGTGCTGATTTAGCGTTAAAAATGACGGCTTATCGCCTAAAGAAATACATTGGTTCCTATGCCGCTGCAATGGATGGCGTAGACTGCATTGTATTTACAGGGGGCATTGGCGAAAATTCCGATTACATGCGTGAACATTCCATATCGGGATTAGAATTTATGGGCGTTAAACTGGATCTGGGTAAAAACTTTAAACTCCCATCGAAAGAATGTGCGATTCATACATCCGACTCACGTGCCCAAATTTGGGTCATCCCAACAAACGAAGAATTGGTAATTGCCGAAGATACATATAAAATCGTTAAAAACAAATAACATGGATTATTACACATCGGAGATGAATTTGTCTATACTAAAAGTAGCGCGTCACGACGCTCCGGTTTTGAGTCAGGACTGAATCACGTCACATATAATGATGTCACGTTTTTTTCATTGGTGGATACCTCTTAATTAAATCCACGTTTTTAAATTTTATACGGAACCGCTCCCATTCCATGGTAAGTCGAACTTTCCAGAGGAATAGAAGGCGCTTTTTATTTGGAATCGAATAAGGTAAATCATTA
Organism: uncultured Spirochaetia bacterium; assembly: GCA_964414635.1. Taxonomy (GTDB): domain Bacteria; phylum Spirochaetota; class UBA6919; order CAYPZJ01; family CAYPZJ01; genus CAYPZJ01. The sequence continues at coordinate 1,605 of CAYPZJ010000002.1, read as the reverse complement.
TGAATTCCAACAACCCCGCACACCAAAACCTGGAACCAGCACCCAAGTATACGTGCGGTGTAGAACACAGCGATACATTACATGAATCGGTGCACCTGTTTTTGAATGCACTTCGAGATTGGATATATACGTGTATTGATATGAAACAAGATGGGGAACCCACCGATACCCATGATCAGCTAACCTATACAACCAGTTGGCTGCCGTATTATCAACTAACCAAGGATACTCGAATACTCTATTTTATAAAACTCTGGCGGGATCGGGTACAAGATTATTTTCGTAGCACCGATCAATGGTTCCATGGGTACTGGAAAGAACAAGAAGTTCATCACGGTACGGAGCATTTCCAATTATTTTTAGCGACGTGTTGGTCTATGGATCCTACGGATCCTACAACCCAGTTGCAATTTCAAGATGCAGCCGAACATACGTTTTTTACTCCTCCCTCCTGCCCGGAATGGTTCAATCCGCAAACCTGTCGGTTTCGGTCGATGTATTTGGGAACCTGCAACGTGGATGAATCACCTGGCACCCAATTGAATATCCCTGATCATTTTCGCTGTATCCATCTTGCTTTATTGGATCAGCGTATGCGTCGATGCTCAAAAATACAGGAACACGTAGTAGCCTATGCCCAGGAATGGGCAGAAGCCGTCGTATACGGACCATCTATTCCGCTTGGATTAAGTACCCAAGGTGCGGTTTATTCCCTTGATGATATGGATCTTGCTACCTATGAGCAGTTTGCGGGAGAATTGGGATCGTTGCACTCGGATGTGGATCGCGTAGAAAATATCTTCGCTTCGGGAGGAATCGAAGCGTTTTTGGCGATCTGGAAACAAACGAACCGGTTTATTTTCCTACAAGCGGCTGAAAAGCTTCTGAACATTGGTATAGAACAACTAACCGATCCAGATGCGGCGGTCCTGATTCCTACGGTTCGTCGTTACGAAATCCTTACAGGGAACGAACAATTTACGCGACGGATTCTCAAACGGTTTCATACAACTCCGCCCGAACGGATTGAGCAGATAAGTCTTGTCCCACAACCAAAGCGTAGCAAACGTAATTCAGGTTTTGGAAAACGTACAGATCAACCTACTTGGTTAGAAAATGGGGAAGAACGAACATCCAACCCGATTATGGAAGTGTGGCAAGGACAGCGACGTGGAACGATTTCACGAATCATAGATGGATTGGATGTTGCTCGTACGTATTTCATCCTCGCACAAGAAGCATTTCCCTATGGAGAACATGGATGTAGTGCCCAATCTGTTAACGCGATTTGTCGCGGGCATGGACGAGATAATCATGCGGGGATGGTTACCGCCGCATTAGCTCCGGTGTTGGAATATGCCAATATTTAGTCGTTTCTTTGGATGGCGCTTGCAACCATGCTTTCTCATCCCATTCAGTAATAGAGGGGTCGATATGGTCTAGTTTCCCTAGTGAACCGTCCTGTTTCATTTCTACAACGTACATAGCCTACCTTTTGCATACCCTTTGGATAATTAAAATAATCAATAACAAATAAATAGGGTGTTAAGTTTGTCTTAGCCCCCTAAATGATTGGACCATTTTGGGTGTTAATTAAACTAACAA
>CAYPZJ010000001.1:0-44255 GCA_964414635.1 uncultured Spirochaetia bacterium | reverse complement strand
CGTGAAAGAATTTCTGAAATTCGGAAAGCGGATTACCATTCCAATAATCTAATTCATATAACCCAAAGTGGTGGAAAAAGTGAAAAAATAATTTCCTTTTGAGTTAGGGATATGTTATGCTGGAAAACCAAAGGGTTGTTATCTTTTTAATTACAGAATCTGTGCTCAATTGTACCCTTGGCTGGCTGTCCAGTTTTTCGTTTCCGGGTACGACGAGTGTTAAAACACATGACTATCAACCCCTAGGAGATCTACGTCGCCTTGGTATATTTAATCGACAAAGGTTGGTTTTGCGAGAATAGCCGATGAATTCATTCATCGGTATAGAGAATTAGCTGAAATAGTCTTCTTTTTAAACTCCCACCCACACAAAGGAAGAACTTGACAAGCGCTCTCGAATACGCTACCTTTCCCTAGAATGCAACGGCTCAGAATTAATGCTAGAATTCCGCGAACCCATTTTCTTCGGGTTGGCGTTATGCTGGGTATGGTTTTTGGAATTCTAATCCTATCTTGTGGTTCATCCACTAAGAGACCAACCCCTTCGGCAGCATTACATGAGTCCGAATCATCTGCTACTTCGCTTTTACCCGAAGCATTAACAGAAATTGGCACCTGGTATCCCACACCGAATCAGCTGATTCAAGTGTGGAATAGCAACGTACAAACCCAGTCAGTCGAGTTCCAGGAAGCATTTGTCTTCCTGTTAACGCAGGTACGATATCATTATACTGAATACTATCATGTCGTGAGTGAAACAGGGGAACGGTTGCCTCACCCATTTGATCCCTATTTGGATACCGAATCAATTCAAGCGTTGTGGAATGCAATGCAAGAAGAATACGGAGCGATTCGATTTGCCCGATCCAAGATTGAGCGGGATGTGAATACGGTCTCCCTTAGCGAACTAGTCGATACGATTCATCTGGCGTTGGAAGTTCGGCATACGGTTCCTTGGGCGAGTGCTTATTCATGGGCAATTTTTTTAGATTATATTCTTCCTTACCGGGTGAGTCAGGAACCCGTTGATTCCTGGCGACACTTTTTTATGGATCGATTTCACTCGTATATAACTCCTCCATTTCCATATCATAAAATCCAGGACGTTGCACAGGTAATCAATCAGGCAATATCGCGTATATTCATATTCGATCCAGGATATCACTTTCATCCAACCGATCAATCGTTTACTCAGATGCTTGAACGAAAGGCAGGACGGTGTGAAGATATGACTAATTTTGCTACCTATGCCTTACGCTCAGTTGGTATTGCTGCAACGAGTGATTACGTACCATTTTGGGGACATGCTGGAAACAATCATGCATGGAATGTGATTCTATTCCCATCTGGTGGAACCCAAGCATTCATGGGTTGTGATGGTAGCATGGATCCGCCCTTTTTACCCAAACTTATCCCTAAAGTTTATCGAAAGACCTTCCACACGCATCTTCCTCCAAGCTTAATTAAAGCAGTATTAGCAACCCCCTTACCGCGTCAACTTCGATTTCTTCATTATTTGGATGTTACATCCGAGTATACGCATACGACACGTATATGTGTCACACTAAATAATCCCCTATCCCAAGGAGATATGCTACTACTAACAGTATTTAACAATGGAACCTGGCAACCTGTCAGCGCTCAATATATAACAGAAACAATGCACCATATATGTTTTAATAAAGTTGGAACCGGATTGGTCTATTTAATCCAAGCCATACGAGCGTTCCATCCATCAAATCCTTTTCAAGGCGGCAACCCAATTCGAAGTCCATTTCACTTGGATCGTACCGGGCAGATGTACTGGTTTAATGGAGATACCGGTGGATCAGATAATAAAACAACCAATCCATTAACATCACTAGTAATTCGTTCCGTTGATTTTCGAGGGGAATATGCGTTAAATAAACCGTTGAAAAAAGGACGGTGCTATCGTTTATACCGGTGGAATCAAGGATGGGAAATTATACGAACCATTACCATTTCTGAAGCGCATTGGATTGAAGATCAGGAACAATATGGGGTAGAATTATCCGAATTGAAAGCGGGATGGTTGTATTGGATGGTTGAAGAAGGGGGAGCGGGTGATGAACGCATTTTTTCAATCAACGATGAAGAATGGGTATGGTGGTAAACTATGCATCATGAGCGCAAAGCCCTTCTGTATGCACTTTCCGCGGTATTGATTTGGTCCACGGTTGCAACTGCATTTAAACTTACATTAGCATATATATCCGTATACCAGCTGTTATTAATTTCGTCCCTAATTTCCGTCCTGATTACTGGAGGGGTCTTGGTTTATCGGAAACAAATACACACGGTATTTCACCTAAGTCCTCGACAATGGGGTATGACATTATTATTAGGGTTTTTAAACCCCTTTTTATATTATTTGATACTCTTTAATGCATATGATAGATTGGATGCTCAACAAGCCCAACCTATAAATATGATTTGGCCCATTGTGCTTGCTGTGCTTGCTATTCCCATTCTCAAACAACGGATGACACTCCCTAGCTTGCTTGCATTATTATTGAGTTTTACAGGTGTGTTTTTTATTTCGACGAAAGGGTCGTTTTATGCACTTCACACGGTTGATATTATTGGTGTATTGCTCGCATTGGCAAGTGCGTTTATCTGGGCGGTTTTTTGGCTTTTAAGCGTTCGAGATAAACGGGGGGAAGTAGCAAAGCTGTTTCTTAGTTTTTTGATTGGTTTCCTACTAATTGCATTGAGTATTCCCTTTATTGAAGGATTTATGATCCCTTCCTGGGAGGGACTAATCGGTTCGATTTATGTTGGTGTATTTGAAATGGGAATCACGTTTATATTCTGGTTAAAGGCATTGAGTTTAACTCGTTCTACAGCACGTATTAGCAATTTCATCTTTTTATCACCCTTTCTATCGCTTGTATTCATCCATTTTATTTTGGAAGAACCCATTTATTGGTCAACTTTTGTGGGATTGATCCTTATTGTTTCAGGAATCTTTATGCAACAACTGAAAACCAATTCGATTACAAATACATCCCATTTGGTGGTTGGTATTACTGGAGGGTATGCAGCAGGAAAATCGACCGTAACTCGCTTATTTGTAGAACATGATTTTCTAACTATCGATGTGGATGAAGTAGGTCATCAAGCGTTGGAACTGCAAAAAAGTCAAATTATTGGTACATTTGGGGATGCTATATGTAATGAATACGGCCGGATTGACCGCAAAGCATTGGGAAAACGAGTGTTCTCTGATCCGCAGGCGCTTCAGACACTCAATCGAATTCTCCATCCGGTTATGTATAATCTCGTTGCCCAGCAGTTGAAACAAATCGGTTCTCAACTCGTAGTCATTGATGCTGCATTGTTATTTACTATTGGGTTGGATCGATTGTGTGATCACATAATTGGTGTTACCGTACCATTAGAGGTTGCACGGGAACGGGGAGTTAATCGGGATCATCGATCCCCTGAAGAAATTGATGGTATTCTCCAAGCGCAACAAAATTTTAGTCAGCTTATTCAAAAAAATGCCGATACCCACATTGAAAATGTCGGATCACTCGACGACCTAACCAACCAGGTGATTCCGCTGATCCAGACATTAAAATCCAACCATGGATTCTAAACGCTTGGAATCTGTGGGATGAATGTAAAAAGGGACGGCATCCTATGAAACCACAGAACCCAACCCATCAAGCCCCCCGTACCAGACAAAAGGAAGTATTGGTTATCCAGCTAACCAATTCACGAGCCATGATCGTTGCTGGGACGTTTTTATTTTTACTTACCACCGTATTCTTCCTTGGTATTCTTGCAGGGAGCGGATCTGGAGAAGATACAAAACAAGATCAATACCAATCTCCTCCCCCAGGCTATACCCCTGCTTCACCTACGGAAAGGATCCCTAATCAATCGTATGGAGATAATCATTCCCGACGACATTCGGTTACAATACCCTTGGATGAAAAACCCAATCAGCAACCATCGAATCCAGCAGCGGTTCCTCCAATCCCCCCCCAACCTCAATTTGAAGAGGATGACACATCAGCGCGTACGGTTTCATCTACACCCCAGCGAACAACAAATCCTGTCGATGTGTATATGGCAGAGCATCCCATACCTAGAACAGGTCCCTATGTTATCCGAATCGCAACCCATAATAATGAAACCACAGCACAAGACACCAGTGATTACCTCACATATCGAGGCTTTCCAACGCAAGTAAAGTCTGTGATCTTTTCAAGCGGGAAAACAGTATATCAAATTGAATCCGATGCTACATACAATTCTGCACGGGAAGCAGTTAAAGCAGTTTTGGATTTAATTGACCGGGTGAATGTGCCTGGTATCGAAGAAGCACGCATTGTGAAAAAGCAATAATCCCTATGCAGGTGTGTATTCTGGCAGCAGGAAAGGGTTCACGCCTAGGAGCAGCTGCTGAGAAGCAACCCAAAGCGCTCCTACCCGTGCTAAATCGTCCTTTAATACAGTACACGCTAGATTTTATTTCTCAGCTCAATCCAGAATCGATTATCGTGGTTGGAGGATATGGCTTCCGCCTATTAAAAGAATTCCTTCAGTCTCAAGAAAACCGATATCCACCTTTGGTATTACTTCGTAATCCACAACAAACGCCTGGAAATCTATCGTCTTTAATGTGTGCCCTCCCCCATCTTCATTCCAGTTTTCTCCTATGCAATGCTGATCATATCTATCCTAGGACTTTGTTGGAGTATATCCCCAATCCTCCTCGGAGCATCCAGATTTTTGGAGATACGCAACATCCATTACAGGCAGACGATATGAAATGGATAGCAACGTCTTCGGGCACATTGGCATATCTTTCAAAGCAAGCCACATCGTATGATGGCGGTTATATTGGATTGTCTGCTATTGGTGAGGAATATCTGGCAACCTATAAGCGTGCTGCCGAACATTTAAGACATCAAACCGATGGAATGAATCTGGCAGTGGAGCAAATTCTGAATCAACTTGTAAAAATGGGAGAATCTATTACTATTCTACCCGTAGAAGGTTTACGGGGATGGGAAATTGATACCCCGGAAGATCTTCAAATCACTGAACAGGAACTGAATCAAACCGATATATGTGTGGAATAGTTGGATTTGCTGGACAACCCCCTTTCTTTGATCCGTACCAAGTGCTGAAAAATATGGCGCAAACCATTACCCATCGTGGACCCGACGACGAAGGGTATGTTGTAACCCCCGGCGTAGGATTAGGTTTCAGAAGATTAAGTATTATAGATTTGGAAACAGGGCATCAACCTATTTTTAACGAAAAAAAGAACATTGCGATCGTACTAAATGGTGAGATATACAATTTCCCAGAATTACGAGATGCTCTGGCAGGGAAACGCCATCGTTTTTATACCCAAACGGATGTGGAAACGGTGGTGCATTTGTATGAAGAATATGGCGTGGATTGCTTACAACATATGAACGGGATGTTTGCATTTGCTTTATGGGACACACAAAAGCAGCGATTATTTATTGCCCGGGACCGATTTGGCAAGAAACCTGTGTATTATACATTCTGGAAGGATACATTAATATTTGCCTCCGAATTAAAAGCGTTTCGAGCTATTCCGGATCTACCTTTAGAAATTGATCTACCTAGCCTTCAAAAATATTTAACCCATGAATATGTTCCAACCCCCCATTCCATTTTTAAAGGAATTCATAAACTGGAAGCAGGACATTTTTTACTATTTGAAAATAGAACTCTTAAAAAGCATACCTATTGGGATTATAATCTCCAGCCTTCATATGGGAACACTGCCACAGAAGAAGAATGGAAGGAGCGGTTTGACCATATTTTTCGGGAAAGTGTACGAAGACGGCTAATTAGCGATGTTCCATTGGGTGTTTTTCTTAGTGGTGGGATTGATTCCTCCTCGGTAGTAGCGTACATGGCAGATTTGATTGATCCTCATAAAATCAAAACGTTCTCAATTGGATTTGAAGACCGGAGCTTTGATGAATCCAACTACGCCCGAATCGTTGCAGATCATTTTGGGACCGATCATCACGAACAAATCCTACATTCCGATGCCTTGAAAGATATGCTTCCCTATGTTTTTTCTTTTTTAGATGAACCCTTTGCCGATGCTTCGATCATTCCAACCTATCTTCTGTCCAAATTTACACGAGAACATGTTACGGTAGCATTAGGAGGGGACGGCGGCGATGAGTTATTTATGGGTTATCCTACGTTCTTTGCTAATCAGCTGAATCGAATTTACCACATCCTCCCTTCCTTTCTACACTCAAATGTGATCCACCCGCTTGCGAAGAAATTGCCTGTTAATATGCGTAACCTTAGCCTTGACTTTCTAATAAAGCAGTTCCTCCGTGGTTCTCATGTACCTGCTTCGTATCGAGAACAAGTATGGTTAGGTGCATTTATGGAAGCGGATCTGCATCAGGTATTACAGATTCCGGAGGTTCTAGATGCCGATCGATTGTATGAGGAAGTAATTGGGTTTCATCATAACGCTACAAATTTGAAACCATTGGATCGGTTATCCTATTTTTATGTGAAAATGTATTTGCATGATGATATCCTAGTAAAAGTCGATCGTGCTTCCATGGCGGTATCACTGGAAGCCCGTACTCCATTTTTAGATGTAGAGATGGCACACCTAGCACAAACCTTGCCGTGTAAGTATAAATTTCATATAAACCAAGGTAAGTATCTTATGAAAAAGGTGTTAGAATCGAAGCTGCCCCGTGTAATATTGAATCGCCCTAAAAAAGGGTTCGGAATTCCCATCGCACATTGGTTTCGATCCGATTTAAAAGAAATGGTACAAGATATCTTTGCACCTGAAAAAATAAAGCGGGAAGGATTTTTTAATGCGACCCAAATTACACAGCTGCTTCAGGATCACTTCAACGGAGTTCAAGATAACCGCAAACAACTTTGGACTCTTTTTGTATTTGAATGGTGGCTAGATACTTGGTACCACTCCTAAAAAATGAACCTCCTCATAAAAATATCCATCAGTGGGATTTGCTCTTGCCTGTGTGACAGATTGACATCTGTATGTTTGTTTTCTATATCGTTTAAAAATTGTCAAATCCAACCCGATTGAGTATATTTTAAAGTGGATGGAATCATGATTGTAAGTACCAATTTCTATGTTTTCTTAAAGAACAACGTTGGATCACTTTTATTCCACACTTGAACAAAATCGGTTTAATTGGGATCAAACATGACTTTCCATCAAAATACATAGCCTTGCTGCTCCGGTGGAGCAACGTTTACAATAGGAATAGCTTATGAATACCCACATATCCTCTCTTATCACATTGCTTATGTTGATCTTATTTTCCAGTTTGCTTTTCGTTACATGCTATCCTTCGATTGATAATCTGAATAAACAAATGGATGAATATGAAGAATTAAAACGACAGAAGTGGGTTACAATGGCTCCGAATGATGGGGCGGAACGCGTTCCGATTGATACCACGATAGTCATCACATTTGAAAAGGATGTGGATGCCACCTCCACCAAAGATACTATTGAATTGGTTGCAAACGGCACACCAATAACTGTTATCCAGCAGGTACAAGGTCAAACCGTAACATTAACTCCCACTCATTCATTACTCTATAATTTTGATTATACGGTGAATATCTATCCTGATTTGAAAGCCACCAATGGATATACCTTCGATAGAACGCTCGCTCTAACATTTAGCACCGAAACTCCACCATTGTCTGTTGTTGGAATATACCCCGCCCGATTAGCCAGTGAAGCTAGTACCAACACCCCAATTATTTTAACATTTTCTGAACCGATTGCATCGACTTCGGCTGAAGGTGCAATTGATGTTATTACGAATGATTCACGGATTACAGGAACCCTATCATTCCCACAGGATACCCAGATCCGATTTACGCCGGATGATCCATTTCCATTGGGTGCTTCAGTAATGGTAACAGCTAAAACAAAGATTTCTACGAAGGATGGATCGGGAACACTGGCTCAAGAATTTTTTTCGTTATTCTCCGTGGATCCCAATCCGGATATAATTGCCCCAAAGGTTATTGAAGCAGTTCCCGTAGCGGATCAGACGTCTGTACCCATTGAAAGCTTTATCGGAATCCAGTTCAGCGAAGGAATGGATACGGAAGCAACGGAGCAAGCATTTCGATTACGAAACGCAACAGGCAATGATGTGGCAGGAGAATTTATTTGGGAAGGGGATATGTTGTTGTTTGTTCCATCAGCATTACTCAATGTACATGAATCTTACCGTGTGATTGTAACCACTTTCGCACGAGATTGCTCCGGGCTGAATTTGGAAGAAGCACTTATCTATACCTTTCGCACCGCTGATAGTGCTGATACTGAAAATCCTTCCATTGTATCTCATTTTCCATTAGACGGACAGACGGATGTATCTCCCAGTGCTCCCATTATAGTTACTTTTTCAGAAGTGATGGATCGCATTACTACCCCCCAACACGTTCAATTGTATAAAGGGAATCCCAATCAGGCTGAATTAGTGGAAGGAACGATAGGGTGGCAGGGATCCCAACTGTTTTTCTATCCTACCTATGATCTGACTTATAATACCGAATATACCTTTGTGATTGGGAAAAATGCTGCCGATCCTGCAGGAAACATATTAGGTGTAGGATACGGTTTTTCCTTTACGAGTAATACTACTTCCGATACAACCCCCCCTGGATTTGATTCGATTTCTGTTGAGGCGGTAGAAGAAGAAAAAGCCCGGTTTACTTGGGAACTAACAGAACCTGCTTTTGTAACATTGGAACTTAGTACCCAATCAAATTTTAATTCCGTGTTATATACAACTAAAAATATTGAAGCATCGTATTATAACCACATCGGTTTACAACCTGCTACCACCTATTATTACCGACTTAGCGCCATGGACTATGCTTACAATAAAAGTGATTCTTACCCGAGCTCACCTGGAACATTTACTACAACCACCCCCCAAACCGGCACTCCTCCGCAAATGCTTTCCGCCAGCGTGGATAACATTACCGATAAAGGTGCGACTTTTATTTGGGAAACCGATTCGTGGGCACAGATGACGCTTGAGCTATCTACGCAGAGCACATTCGCTTCACTGACTGAATTGGTGGAAAACTATTTGGGTAATTCCTATGTCAGCTACGATTTGAATGCCCAAACCACGTATTATTATCGCTTAACACCTGCATCGTACGATAATTTAACCGGTGACCCCTATCCAGTTCCGGCAGGGGAATTTACTACACTTGCGGATACAACACCTCCCACCTATGGAGCGCCGTCCCTTCTCGCTTCGATATCACCTTCCTACGCAATTACACTAGACTGGACAAATCCTAAATGGGATCCAGATTTCTCATATATGATGCTGCGTCGCAAATCTAACGAATACCCGGCTTCGGTGTCAGATGGGACTTCAATTTATACAGGAAATAAGGAAACCACTACCGAAGTGGATCCCGGGGATGGAAATTGGTATTATTCACTCTTCGCTTGTGACGCGCAGGATAATTGTAGAACTAAGGGAACAAAAACTCAAGTGAATCTATGCCATACACCAGGTGCTTTTGAAATTACGGGGAATACCATTACCAACAATCCGAATCCTACGTTATCCTGGACGGAACCTACTTATGGTGATACGTATGAGCTTACGATTTATGGAAACACCAGTTGTTCCGGTTCTGTAATTCAATCAAAATCGAATGTAACAACGACCTCTTGGATAGTGGAATCTGCCTTGCCGGATGGAACCTATTGTGTACAGGTTAAAGCATATAATACCCAAGTAATACCTGGTTGTTCTTCTTTTGCGGATCAATCTTTTGTCTTTACCGTGGATACATTACCCGCAACAGCCATCTTACTTAATTTACCGCCATCCACAACCAATAGCACCAATATTTTAGTCGGCGTTCAAGCATCCGATGCGCTTACGTATAAATATGATATCGACGGAGGTGGATATAGTAGTGAACGTTCTATTATTCAACAACTGTTTTTGGAGGATCTGACAGAAGGTGAACATACCCTCTCTGTTATTACAAAGGATAACGCAGGAAATTGGCAAGATCCCGAAGATGCTCAATCCTATACCTGGACGATTGATTTAACACCGCCCTCAATTACACTTACAAATACCCCTTCGATTCAAACAAATAGTACGAGTATCGCCATTTCGGTTACGGGATCGGACGCGAGTGCGTATCAATATCAACTGGATGGAGGGGGATGGAGTAGTGATATCCCCCTTGCTACGCCTATAAGTGAAACAGGTTTGAGTGCCGGAGCACATACGTTATTAGTTCGGGCACGGGATACCGTTGGAAATTATCAAGCGTCTCCCACGATATTTAGTTGGAATATTGACACCACCCCACCGCTAGCGATATTAACCCAATTACCGGCTGCTACGTCAAATCGAACCGAAACAAATATTGTGGTTACCGGCACGGATGTTACCTATTATAAAGTGAAATTTGATGGGGGTACATGGTCTTCCGAAACCGCTGTTGCTACTGCGATTATCCATACCCTCAGTAGTGGAAGCCATACGGTACAGGTAGTAGGAAGGGATGCCGCAGGGAACTGGCAAGCGGATGGTTCAGCAACCAGTTACACCTGGGAGATTGATACCGGTGTGGTGGAAGCGGTGTTAAGCAATCTACCCGATCGCTATTCAAATCAAACATCATTTACGATTAACGTGGGAGGAACCCAGGTTGTTTCATATCAATATCAACTTAACGGAGGAGGCTGGTCAGCGGAAACACCAATCGGAACTCCCATATCATTAGGTCCACTTGGAGAAAGTAATTATACATTGGAAGTCGTTGGGAAGCGTGATACTCCTTCTATAGTCTGGCAGGATGTTGCATCCGCTACTACATATTCATTTGAAGTGGATACGACCCCACCTGATGCCCAATTTTTAAGTACACCCGATAACCCAACGAATCAGACAAGTGCTTCCATCTTGGTTGGAGGGATAGATGTGGTGTGTTTTCAATATCAACTTAATACAGGAAGTTGGATCCCCATACCCAATACCGCCACACCCATCGCTCTTTCTAACTTACTAGAGGGAACTCAAACGGTCCGTATCCGTGGAATCGATGCAGCAGGAAATATGGAAACCATTCCTTCCGCCGCATCCTATTCATGGAATATTGATAGGACACCACCCACTGCTGTTTTGAGCGGAACACCGGCTTCCCATACGAATGATACTTCCGCAACCATTACAGTAGGAGGTACCGATGTAACAGCCTATACGTATCGTTTGAATGGTGGAAATTGGAGCGATACGATACCAATCGCTACTCCTATTTCGGAAACAGGATTATCAGAAGGTTTGATTAGTTTGGAAGTACTTGGGATGGATGCAGTAGGAAATTGGCAGGCTGTCGAGGATGCCACCTTATTTAATTGGCAGGTTGATTTGACAGCTCCCAGTTTTTCTTTATCCAATTTGCCTCCTACCTATGTAAATGATGATTCAATCAATGTGGTGGTTACAGGAACGGAAGTAAGTCATTATCATTATTATATTGATACCCTTCCGTTTTCAACAGATATCAATGTGGCGTTTCCGATCGCAGAAAGCGGGTTATCTGATGGCGAACACACACTGGTAGTTGAATCACGTGATCTGGCTGGAAATTGGGCTACGGCACAATCATTCACCTGGGAGATTGATGCTACCCCGCCTACCACGATTTTAAGCAACTTACCCGAATCGGGTAGTACAACCAGCATTAATATTACTGTAAGTGGAACCGATGTGGTAGCTTATAAATACAAAGTAGGCGCTTTGGGTTTTTATAGTCCCGAATATTCTGTGAGTCAACCCATTGTTCACCATGATTTGATGCCTGGGATGTATGAATTATATGTTATTGGCAGGGACGAAGCAGGTAATTGGGAACCAGGAACAGTACCCAGTCATACCTGGACCATTAGTTGTGATGCAGTAACCCTAACCGATGAACCCGTGTCACCAGCAGTAGGAAGTAGTGCTACCTATACATGGGATGCATTGAGTGGGGTGAGTCAATATAAAATTGAATATGCGGTTGGACCAGGTTTTTCGTCGTGGGTTCCCTTGACAACCACCTCATCCACAACCTTTACATGGAATACCGGATTTGTACCAGCCACCCCGTATCGAATCCGTATTACACCGATTCTTTCAGATGGATGCAGTGATCCTACCGAAGGAATCTATACTATCGTATTTTCGGATCCAATTTTGTATGTGGATCAAGCACAGTCCGATGATACCCAATCCGGATGCCTTCCTAGTGAACCGAAAAAAACGATTGGTGCAGCGGTAACAATTGCTACAGCAAATCCCTATTTTACAACCATTAAAGTAAAAGCGGGAACCTATGCGGAACCCCTTGCTATTACCACGGATGTTTCAATACAGGGAGGATATGACGATACAACCTATAGTGAAGGTGCACGGACGATGGGATCTTCTATGCTCACTTATCCAGCAACCACCGTTATTTCCTATTCTGGTCTTTCACAACCCGTTACCCTTAAAGGATTTACTATACAAAACACAATAAGTGGAAGTCCTGGTACTGCTGTTGATATTACATCAAGTCAACTAACCATTGACCATTGTACAATTGATACCGTTTCCGGGACCGAACGCACGGCGGTTGCCATATCAGGGGGGAATCTTTCGTTTAATCAATCGGATATTGATTTTAGTGCGTTAGGAACAGCTTCACAGAATGTCTATGGAATCTATGCATCCAATGCAAGCGTTACCATTTCTAATAGTACCATTGACACAGGAAGTACAAATACAAGCAGTACAAATTATGGTGTATATGGTATCAGTGATGCAGGTGCGATTTCTATTGAAAGCAGTCAAATCCAGACGGGTGGGGGAGGGACTTGTATTGGGATCGCGTGTGAAAATGCCGGTGAAACATGCACCATCACCAATATGAATACCGTTATAGTTGGAAATGCAACAACCGCAGCGTATGGGATTAAATTAAATGGAAATGTTACCGGCAGCATAACAACAGGGAATTCTATTACGGCAGGTAACGCGGATGATGAAAGTTTTGGTGTGTATGTGACCTCCAATTCCACATCCCCAGTAATACAGGGGAATACTTCGATTCAATCAGGGAATGTTACAAATACCACCACAGGAATATCTGCAGGTGTATATATCGATGATGCCAATGTAACCATTGATTCCAATGATTTTATTGGTACGGGATATGGTCCAACAACCGGGAATGCGTATGCAGCGGGGATTGCAGGTGATGCGGTTTCCAACACCATCACGATATCCAATAATACAGAGATTTCTGGGGGTAGTGCGGCACCTTTGGGCGGACGGTCTTATGGAATACGATTGGATAATGGCTCTGTTGATATTTTGGATAATACGTTGATTCGGGCGAATGGTGCTTCTATTGAAAATATGGCTATCTTTTTGAATGGAACTCTGACATATAACATTGCCCGAAACATCGTTGATACTCTTGGATATAGCACCGGTGCAGCTTCAGCCCATGATGAATTGGGGATTAAGATTATTAATAGTACGAATACTGTAACGGTAAATCGAAATACGATTACGATTGGGGATGTGACTAGTGGTAGTGGTACATGCTCCACTGTTGGTTTACATCTGACGGTAGCGTCCAATGGTGCGGTATGCAAAAATAATGTGATTGAAACGGGACCCGTGGATTCCACGTCCGGATCTAACACCAATTATGGAATCCATATCCAAGCAGGTGAACCCATTCTTAGCAATAACACGGTTATTACCGATGCGGCGAATAACGGTGCCATGGCAATTATGCACTATGAAGGATCCTCCACTCCCCTTATCACAAACAATATGTTGGTTGCGCGAGGTACATTTACTGGTACCTACACGGTCTTGTACGATGAAACTAGTGGAACCCCTGCTATTTCGTTTGAGCATAATGGGATTTGGAAAGCTACGACACAAGTCTTAAACAGTTACTACGATGGAGCGACATTTAAGGGACCCCTCCACGAGATGGAAAATTTTGAACCCTTCTTTGTAAATAATGTTCAGCTCCCAGATGAAGGGACGGGAGATCCCTTTCAGAATTTTGGTAATTCCAGCTTTGAATTAGCCCAAAACACATTAGTGAGTGGAATTTTTTGGCATATCGTAAATGGGGGGAAAGACACCAGTGCCAATGTCTGTGGGGATGGATCCCAATCATGCGGAAATGTAACCGTCGATATTTTAGGAACAACCCGTACAGCAGATCCGGGGTTTTCTATTGGAGCGTATGAATCATCCAGTTCTGTTACTCCGGGGCTAGGTGAAGGGCTGGAATTGTATTATACTTTTTCAGGAAATGCGGATGATCAGATAGGATCCAATAATGGAAATACGAGTTCGGCCGGATCCCTGGTTACAGACCGATTCAGTAATTCAAATGCTGCATACACCTATGATGGGATGAGTAATTATATCTATTCCACCTCGGATTTAACTATTTCTGGTGCGGCTCCCCGAACATTAAGCATTTGGTTGAAATCGAACACAGCCACTCCTTTTGATAAAATGCCGGCTGCTATTTGGGGAAATTATGCTACACCGGATACAGCGTTTGGAATCGGAACCAATGCATTTAGTCCGTATAATGTGGAGGGACAATTTGGAGCGGGTTCTAATCTGGATAGTACCCAAGCCATGCCGACGGATTGGGAACATTGGGTTCTTACATATGATGGATCCTGGCTAAAAATTTATCGAAATGGCACGATAGCAAATAGTTCGAGTAAAACGCTCAATACTACAACGGATCAACTCCATCTAGGAGCAGATCCGACTCATATCTCCAATTTTTGGGAAGGGGATTTGGATGATGTTCGGGTATATGACCGTCCGTTATCCCCATACGAGATTCAAATGCTATATGATATGGAGGTGGTGTGTATGCCAGCCCAGCCAACGAGCTATGATTGCCCCTAATGGATGCCGTTATTTTTACGGATTGTTGCATCGGTTGCGGGAGCTCCAATCGGTTCCAATTTGATTTATCCATTTCTATATAAGTAGGGTAGGATTCTTTTTCACATAAGCTTGCACATTTAACACGCTTGTATTATTATTATAATGAGTGCATTATGTAAGGAGAAAACTATGGCTATTAACATTAATTGGGATGCCTTAACCTTTGCGATGACACCCACGAAAACCATGTACAAAGTAGAAGGAAAACCGGATGGCGAATGGGGAGCAGGGGAGTTCATTCCATTCGGAAACATTTCACTTTCTCCGGTTGCAGGAGTATTGAATTATGGACAGGGTTGCTTTGAGGGATTAAAAGCGTATCGTACAAAAAATGAATCCATCGTTCTCTTCCGTCCGATTGAGAATGGGAAACGAATGAATGAATCAGCAAAACGCTTATGTATGAAGGAATTCCCACCTGAAAAATTCGTTGATATCGTTAAACAACTCGTACTTGAAAATGAAGAATACATCCCACCCTATCGAAAAGGAAGCTTATACGTCCGACCCATATTATTTGGTTCGGGTCCCATTTTAGGGGTGTCACCTGCACCCGAATATACGCTGCTTATCTATGTTTCACCTGTAGGTCCTTACTTTAAAAGCGGTTTCAAACCCATTCATTTAATTATTAATACTGATTTTCATCGTGCTGCACCTGGTGGAATTGGAGGAGTCAAAGCCATTGGGAATTATTCTGGGTCCTTGTTACCCGGCAAGCTAGCAAAAGCCGATGGATTTGCTGAATGCCTGTATGTCGATGCCAAACACGACAAGTATATCGAAGAGGTAGGTGCGGCTAATTTTTTTGCTGTGATTAACAATAAAATGGTTACTCCTACTCTTAAAGGAACAATTCTACCTGGTATCACACGAAAATCGGTATTGGAACTGGCTCAAAAAGAACTTGGAATGGAAGTTGAAGAACGTGAAATTTCGTATGAAGAAGTAGCAGCAAGCGCCACAGAATGTTTTTGTAGTGGAACAGCCGCCATTATTGCTTCCATTGGATCGTTTACATTCGAGGGCACTCGTTATTCATTTAATAATGAAGAGGTCGGTCCCATTACAAAGAAATTGTACGATGCGCTCCAGGATATCCAATTATGCGATCGGGATGATCCCTATAATTGGGTTGTAAAAGTCAAATAACATAAAAAAAACGGAATGCAGGATGCTGTTCTTTCACCTATTGAACAGGCTGTCCAGGTTTTTTTGAATCGTTGAATTGTATGGGTACGGGTCAAGGTATATAAGCAAGTGTGAGCACTCAAAAATTAACAACACACCCTTATATTCCTAATGGTGGGCTCAAGCCCCCAAGATTCAACTTGCAGGTGCTGTGTACTATGATTATTAACAAACAAATTTTTATCAAATCTTAACTTCTTTGTGTTATCCTTAGGATACTTGTTAGACTGCGTATATTTTCCATGATCTTTGAAGTTTTTTGGTCTAAAAGCAACGGTAGAAGTATCCGGCACAAATTTTTCTAGTACTACATGAAGGAGTACAGGTTTATGTTTAAAATGATGAGTGGAAAATATATAGCTTCAGGACTAATCCTATTACTGATTAGCATGGGATTGACCCTTCGTTGTCAGGATGAACCGAATCCATTCTATGTAGGCTATCTTTCTCCAACCGATGGTGCTACCGACGTTGCGCTGGATACGGAGATTATTGTGTCGCTTAGTCATATTGTTGACCCTACAACGATGACAACCAACATTGACACCTATGAATGCACAGGAACCATCCAAGTATCTGCAGATGGATTTACTACCTGCGTTCCCATGACTCAACAACCACAAGTATTTGATGATTATCATTACTCTCTTCAACCCAAAGTATCCCTTCAAGCTGGAATCACCTATCAGATAAAAGTTACAACGGGAGTGGTGAGTGTCAAAGGGATTCGATTGAGTGAGGATTATATTACCCCAACCGGGTTTACTACCATAGGGGGATCTGGAGGGTCTCCTACAGTTATTGCCACAGATCCTTCCGATGGAGAAACAGATGTGTTTCCCGATTTAAAAATCAAACTCACATTTAATCGGGAGATGAATATCTCCACCATGACTGTAAATACCATGGATACAGCCTGTACAGGGAATGTGCAGCTTTCTTCTGATAATTTTAGTAGCTGTGTCACCTTTTCAGCTCCGCCTCAAGCTCAAAATTTGAATAAAGAATTTATTCTTACCCCTACAAATCGTTTGCAGGATAATACAACGTATAAAATAAAGGTACTTGCTGCAGTTACCACTTCTCTTCATGAACCACTTTCCGAACCGTATATTCATACGCTTGGTTTTACAACGGGAACATGGGTTGACCCGGTTATTGCTTATTATCAGGATGTGAATACCAGTTTATCCGATGAAGCGTTTATCCTGGAATTACAAGCATTAATTGATGATCATGTGGTTATGGATTACACAACGGTTCGACAGCATATGTATCAAACCATATTTGCAGAAGGAAGTCCTGGAACCATTGAATGTGTATATACCGGGCAAATTCTTAGTACGGATTATAATTGCGAGCATACTTGGCCTCAATCCTCCTATGATGAATGGGAAACTGCGAAAACTGATTTACATCATTTATTTCCTGCATGGTCAGATGCGAACCTCCAACGGTTCACCAATCCATTTGGAGTTGTAACCGGTGGCATCACATGGGAAAATGGTGGAAGTAAAAAAGGTACCGGCGATTATCCGGGTACTGTGTTTGAACCTCGTGATGAGCATAAAGGAGTCGTAGCTCGAGCGCATTTCTATATTAGTACGCGGTATCATGGTAATGTCAATTTTGATACCCAAAATTGGGGATATGATACATACCACATCACAAACCAAATGGAAACCACACTTAAAACATGGCATACAACATTTCCCGTATCGGATGAAGAGCGTACTCGAAATGATACCATATTTGAACTACAAGGGAATCGGAATCCATTTGTTGATCACCCAGAATGGGTATCAAAAATCACTGATTTTTGAAAGACAGGTTATTTTCATGAATGGGATTTATCATTTCTTAATGTTCCATTTTCTTTTTTTTTCTTACCTTATTGCCGTTGAATTGGTTGAAATATCAAATTACATATCGGATCAAAACAACTGATTTCATCGTACGGTTCAAACACAGCTCATACTACTTTGTATTTTGGGATGGTGTTCGAGCATTATAACAACGTGTTTAATACACGTCTTAACACACATCATAGGATCTGAATGAGTACGATATAGGGGAAGGGTCGGATCATAGAATTGGTTGTATCCAAATCAATTCCAAGAAATCCGTGCCTATGTATGATTAGAACTATTATGAGCCCCATATTGGTTTTTATTCTCTATAAAATACACCGTATTTAGTATTTAGCTTCTTCCAAGCAGCGTACGCAGCTTAACTAGAGGAAACCCTATGCAACCCGTATTAAAACCCATTACCCCAACAACCCCGTTCAAAAACGTGTTCTCAGGAATTTATATGATAATCTTACTTGGGATAATCGTCTGTTGTATAGGATGTACCGTTCCGAATGGTGATTCTATTGTACCGAATCCCCCTGCTTCCTCTGTTGGTTTGGATGTGGTTTTTACCAATCAACCCTATACGGAAGATGGAAATATTCGCACTTTAATCAACAGCTTCAACAGCTATTTTGAAACTCCTGTGGATATTATGATTAGCGGAACCGTCACTTCCTATCCAACCTATTATTATAAATATATGTATGATAGCGCACCCATGGACGCATGGGGAGATATTCGCCACTATGGATGCTTCTGGATGCAGGATTCCCAGGCTGGTCTAATGGTATTAACTAAAAATATGATTGATGCGAATGTATGGCCGGGTGATCGCATTGATATGCATGTGACACTAGCTCGTAAAAGTTATGATGTCCCTATCGTCTTGGAATGGGAAATAGTAACCAATCACGGACGGATTACCCCCAATGGCACCTTAAATCCTGTGTCATACCAAGTTATGACAGATCAAATGGTTTCGGATTTAGCAACCGAACTTGCAAAACCATTTTGGGATACTTCTAAGGATCTGACGATTTTCATAAACAAAGTATTTCGTATCACAGGATTTGTCACCGCAGTAGCTTCATCCGATGATACGTTTGCTTTGAATACCATTCGAGAAGTGGATGGGACCTCCTGGAAGTTATTATTGGATTATGATACCGGGCGCATCCAATTACCAATGGAGTTGGGTACCCAGGTAATTTTTACTGGTCCTGGGTATATTAGCTACAGCGATATTGGATTTATTTATTATTCTGCAGATCAACTCCAAATTATAAAACCCGTATTTCCAAAAATTCCATCTTTTACTGCAACGAGCGATGCAAGTGGTATTAGCCTTTCCTGGAGTAATCCAACGGGGTTAAACATTGTGATTATGCGCAACGAATCTACTGAAAGGATTCCTACAAGTCCTGCTGATGGAATGCGTATTTATCAGGGTACTGGTGCGGCGCATACCGATACGTTAGCTGTCGCAGGGATCGCCTATACGTATGCAGCCTTTGTTTTAGAACCGGACCCCGATATACCTGGAGATGTAGATCCAGATAATATTAGTTACCAGGTATCACCTGCAAGTTATGCCTATGCTAAAAGATAGGGGTTTGTAGTAGATCCATACAACTTATGATAGAGTATTCTGATAAAGAAAATCGTGTGGCTTTGTCGCACATTACTATAAATAAACCCATCACCTGCTATTACTGTGGCTAAGGCTACAGAATGTAACTTTGAAAAGGAATGAAGCTATGAAATTGATTGTGACTCTCTTCACAACCCTTCTTCTGATGATTCCCGTACTTGTGGTGTATGCCGATCAATCCGATGATTTAACAACCACGATGGATACAAACCCCGATCAATCTTTTGCTGGCGGGTTTTTAAGTGATCGCTTAATCCTCGATCTAAGTTTTGAAACCCACGGAATTCTGTTTAATAATCGTGATTTCACGCCAACAGATGAAGAATCCGATGATACCATATTTGATACCGATGATGCAACGATGGTTGTATTGGAAGGGGTACAGTTGAATTTTGGTTTATTAATCCCAGAATTTTATAATATGAAATTTCATATGAATCTTGCTCAATCTGGTTTCTGGGGGAAAGATCAACTGTCCAGCTCTTCCGAGGGCATGGGCGGTGCCTTGCTTAATTTCCTGAATTTATATATCGAAGGGGATCTGGTAGAACAACCTAATTTTCTATTCAATATAAAGATAGGGCGACAATTTTTCCAAATTGGTGGAATGAGTCATGATTATATGTTAAAAGACGTGTTGGATGCGGTCGTACTCCAATTCGATGTGATCCAGAAATTTTCTATCCGAGTGCTGGCATTCGATTTGTTTGGTATGGGAGTTGATGTTTCTCCTTATGATTATCTGAGAATCCATACCCATCGGGAAAACGAAGATATTGGAATGCGCGGGGATGTGAATACATTGCGGATGGGGGCTATTTTTGAAAGCGATCAGAAGTTGGTTTCCTTTTTGGATATGAAAGCCTATTTTTTCTTCGCAAAATTTGGTGCGCTACCAGGCGGAGGCTCCGATCGTAGTATTAATGGACAGATTGCGAATTTTGGGGATGATGATTACTCCACAATGGGCGGGATTCGTGGGATTGCCAAATTCCAACAAGAAAACACCTATGATATCAAAGCATTTCTGGATGCGGCTTTTTCCTATGGTGTGGATCAACGAGCCTATGGAGCACCTATTGTGGATAATTTGGGGTTTGCAATAAATCTGGGGGGCGAAGCTAGCATAAGATTAAGCAAACGCATAAGCTTAGATGCCTGGCTTAATGGTTGGTATGCTTCTGGCGGACATTACCGTGGGGATGGATATATGACACGAAATGGATTTGTTTCCTTTAAAGGAAGTCAAATGGGTGGTTTTATTGTGAATAAACTAAACGGGTTTCACCCTAGCGCATATACTGATGACGATGGGATTGATAACACACCACAACGATATAATCGCAAAAGCGGGACATTTTTTATTAATTTGGGAGCTGGATTTAGTCCCTTTCATCAATTAACAATAAATGCAGCGGGTTGGTTGTATTGGGATACTAATGCTACAGATATTCTTGACTTTTCCAATATAGCATCCAACGATTGGATGAGTGCAGAAGAAATAGAAGCCCAGGAACGATTCGGAAAAATGCTAGGTTTTGAATGGGACGTGGAAGTATTATTCCACCTGACTAAACCGGATATGGAACAAGAATGGGATATGTTTATTCGAGCAGGGATGTTTTTTCCAGGATCATACTATGAAATTGAAATTACGGAATTAGCGGGAGGAACCGATCCTCATGCGGATACCGGAACCGCATTTGGAGGTACTGCTCCAACGATGTCCCTTGAATTAGGTACCATGGTCAAATTCTAACGGAAGGGGGCAGAAAACATGGGAAAACAAACAATACAAATCCTCATTGGCGTGCTCGGATTGGTAATTTGGGCAATGATAGGATGCACTTGGGATGAAGATCCATACACCTCCTTCTATGAAAATAATTTAGGGGGATTTGCTGATCGGGGAGGGATTATTATCTCCGAAGTGATGTGGGCAGGTTCTTACGATGATGCAGGAACCTATTATCCCGATGATGACTTCATTGAAATCCAAAATCAAACAGAAATACCAGTAAATATGTCTGGCTGGTATTTTACTTTCGAAGGAGTTGTCCGCAAAACGGTTGTTATCCCTCAAAACCCGGATTTTATCCTCTATCCCGATGCCTTTTTCATTGTTGCCAATAATACGAATCATGCTTTCCCCCTTACAGATGTTCTCCATGTAGCCTTACCCCATCTTACAATTCCGGATCGATATTTTAGAATAACCATTTGGAGTGCTTATAAACAGCTAGGGGAACCAGTAGGAATCAGTGATCAACTTCCGATGGGTGGTTCTACCGATGGGTATACGGCTCGATCCATGGAACGGGATCAGGATTATTTCACCAGCGATGGCGTGAGTGTATCCAGCTGGTATACCTATAGTGCTTCCCATACCGGCGTGCATGTTGCTGAGGGATATCGTACCCGTACCTTTGCTTCCCCGGGTGAACCGTGTCAATCGCAATATTAATTTTTTTGGGAATAACTTCAGAAAACAATAGGATGATATGATTATGCCTAAGAACGAGCGATATAAAATCTTACGGATTGGAATCATGCTATTATGCAGTAGTATCCTTGCTAGTGCATGTTCCTGGAACAACAATTTTCAAAGTACACCTGACCATTACCTTGCCTTTTTAGAAGGATATTTTGCGATGCCTGGTTCCTATCCTAACCTCATGGATGAAAAATTAATAGAACATATCAACCAGTCTGAACGCACGGTCAAATGTGCCTTTTCCAGGTTTGATTTTCCGGCTATTGCGGATGCTATGATTCAAGCACAGAACCGTGGTGTACAGGTTGAATACGTTTCAGATATTGATTATTCAGGTGACTATAGTTCGGTACAATTGTTAAGTGCGGGAATCCCTTGTACATTTGGGGATGGTAAGACACGAGGAACGTATACGAGTGATATGTCTCATAATTTTTGTATTATTGATGAAATGTATACCTGGATCGCTGGGTCTCCGGTGACATGGTGGGATTTTAATACGACGCATACTTTTGGATTAGATATCTATTCCGAAAAAATCGCTGAAGATTTTGATCAGGAGTTTAATCAACTGGTTCATGGCGTATTTGGTGAAGCCTGGGCACCGTACGATAGCGCACCCTTAAAAGCAGGAAATACCTACTACACGTATCAGACGCATGATTTTGAAGTGACCCTTTATTTTGGACCCCAGGAATTCCCCATGTCTGAGCTTATTAAAGAAGTGTATCGGGCAGAACAATCGGTTCATTTTCTTGCTTCTTCGTTTAGTGACGCTGCATTGTATGATGCGTTGCATTATAAGCGGACATTTTCTTACATCCCCACAGGGCAAACGGATCCGGTATACCCATTTACAGTTATGGGGATTGTGAATGCAGATGGACTTGATGCAACCCTTGGTGCACGATTTCGAGATGAGTTTCTGGGTTCGGTGCAAATATATGATGATCCTGCTTCTCGGATCGGGGGCAACGTACTTATCATTGATGAAGCCTTGGATCGTGAAACTATTTGTATATATTCGAATGGGTTTACTGAAGTATATCACGATGCTCAATTTGATAATTGGGTGGATTTTGGGGATAGTACTCTGATAATTATTCGAAGGTTACATCCCAATGGAACGAATCATACGAAATATTTTTCCGATTTTTTTAAATTTATTGTATTCGATGGAATTTGGGGTTCGCCAACTACAAATCCCATTCCCTGATTCAATGAGGGAGTAATCCATCCCAGCTTGCAATGTGGAGATATGAAATGGCTAAATACCGCATTTTTATTCTGATTATCCTGGTGATTCAACTACTCGGTTTGGGGTTTTCATCCTGTACTTGGAATCCTATTGGTGAAATGAATACTGAACCTGAATATATCGAGTATTATTTCAACAGTCCCAATACCACACAATATAACGGTACCGATTCGTTAATGGATGATGGATTAATTAAAATCATTAATAATGCACAAAAGACGTTAGATTTTGCCTTTTACGGGTTCTATCATCCTGCGATTATTGATGCGATTATTAGCGCACACAAACGAGGAGTTCGATGCCGGCATGTGGGTTCCATTACCTATAAACAATCTCGTCATGCTGGATACCTAGCGTTGGTAGAAAATGATATCCCCAGTGTAAGTGGGAATAATCCAAGTATTATGCATAATAAATTTTTGATTGCAGATAATCGGGTGGTATTTACAGGCACATCTAACATTACAACCAGTGGAATGGAACACAATGATAACAATGCTATGATTATTTATGATCGGGATGTAGCGGCGGATTTCACCCGGGAGTTCGAACAGATGTTTAATGGGAAATTCGGGCATTCAAAAACCCTTACGGATAACCTGAATGTTTTTCAAGTAGGCGATACCCGTGTGGAAGTATATTTTTCACCTCATGAAGCACCGATTACTAAGTTTTACAAAGCGCTTCAAGAGGCTACGGATAATGTATACTTTATGATTTTTGCGTTTACAAAATCGGAAATGGGTGAGCTGATGATTCAAGCAGCCAAACGAGGCGTACAAGTACGTGGGGTGCTGGATCGATCCCAGTTAACGCACAGTATGCATGTAGAAGTATTTCGGTTAATTAGTGCACTTCAGGAAACCAATGGAAACCTGCAAATTCGTATGGATGGAAATGAAAACACGTATGTATATGGGGACTGGCAAGGTGGTGGTGGACGCTTGCATAATAAGACTATGATTGTGGATGCGGGTACCGATCATGCGAAGGTATTAACAGGGTCGTTTAATTGGTCCAATAATGCAAATTTTAATAACGACGAGGTCTTAACGATTATCCATAGCCAAAGGGCAGCTGATTTATTTGTTGAGAATTGGAATCACCAATGGAAAAATGGGGATGATTTTCCGGGCACCAAATCGCAACCAGGCGAAGTTATCATTAATGAAGTATTCTGGGCAGGACCTGTTTCGGATGATGGATTGGGACCCATTACCCATGCAGATGGTTCCCACTACCCAGGACCGTTTGGGGAAAATGAGTTTATCGAACTTCGAAATATGACCGATCAGGAAATTGATTTAGCCTACTGGGTCATCGATGGTATTACAGGATATCCCAATCATCCCAAATGGAATCATATTGGATTTGTTGAAGGTACGATAATCCCACCCAATGGATATTTTTTGATCACAGAGCCTCATATTGGAGAGAATGATGCTATTCTGGCAAATGCGTTCCCAGAAAATGACTTTTTTCTGAATGGTTATACAAACAACCTCGATTATATCAAACTGTCCCCTCCTCCTATTGAAGAAGATGATGATGAGGATGATGTATCTATACCCGTGAATCCGTTTGATGCTCATATTACGTTAAAGAACTCGTTGGGACAAATTGTGGATGAAGCATGGAATGGTACGAATATCCCCCTTACAAAAGGTGGCTATGAGGGTGGCATCTCCTATTCGATGGAACGGAATCCAACCAATCCAGGCGATGGTACGGATCCTGCAAGTTGGCACCGCTGCACTACCACCGATCCCCAATATATCGCTCCCGGCTATGAACTCAACACACGAGCAACTCCGCGCAAAGCAAATAGCCTGCCTTAATATCTATACATCAACCTAATTTAATAGTATTTATGGAAATATATGGTTTTGTACCATTTCTATTCACTCGAGTGTTGAAACGCTCACCAATAGTACTCATCATAGTAAAACGGGGTTAGTGTAATCGAACCTGGATAAGCCGAAAAAGTTCCACTTGTTGGTTGGTATCTACAGTTACGTTCAACCGTTGACGAATTTCACTTGTCACAATGCGTTTTGCCTGGGTATCATATCGTACGGTTCCTGCTATTTCGCCGCTTCCTCGAACACGATTTCCTGTATTTTCTGAAGTGGTATCAGACCGGGCTTGGATCGTTCCCGAAACCATAAATTCAGCAAGCGATCCTCTGGTTACGCCATTATAGCGGACGGTTTGGATTGTTTTTGTTAGCAATGCGCCATAATGTAAATTAATAGGGAGTTCAAACTCGTTTTTCCAGATCGCTCCTCTCCCAATTGGTTCATCCGGGAGTGCTAAAAAGAATCGTAGGAATTGATCGGTAACGGAAATATTCTGATCCTGCAGAATTTCTTGGAGTCCTGGTGAAAGTTGAATGTCCCGAAAATTACCCTGGGGACTGGCTGTCATTGTAAAATACGCTTGATGAAGACGTTGAAGGGCTGGTATCGGGTTTTCCACACCAAATAAGGTGAGTATTCCCGAGGGGTTATAAAAGGTAACGCGTAATTGCGTATCACCGTTTCGTACTTGTTGAATTTTTTGAAACCCCACATCCATCTCCATAATGGTTTTCGTTTCCCCAAGGGGACCCAAAGCCATAGTCATTTCCACATGGACTTCATACCGTATCTCCTGATCCGTCCATTGTAGTGTCAATTGTTGTCGGGGCGTTGTTCCTGTGGATACAAGATTAAATCCATCCGAAGCGGATCCTTGGGCGTGAAGAGAAACCACACCTCCGAAAACGAATAATGTGAGCAACCCTATCCAAGCAATCGTAAATCCTAGTCGTTTCATAAACAACCTCTCTTTCTTTAGTTTAACACCGTGATCGATTTTTTTCGATTGTTTTCCTTGTTTTTATTCACCTCGGGTCGTTAGCTGTACTTCAAACGATTAACAAATCATAATACATCGCAGTAAACATACACGACGCTCCGCCTTTTTCACAAACAGTGTGGAGATATCGGAAAGGTATATATGATGCGAACAAGGGAAACTATATGATTCTCCATCGTGTTTTCTGATTCATCTGGATATAATAACCGCATAAAGAATAGATTCTAGTTGCGAATTGTTGTGAGATTTGTTATACTTTACAAAGGTAGGATACCCAGCCCGTTGGAGGTATGTATGAGCCGACACAAGCCTCACATTGCAATTATATGTATGCTTATTCTCATGGTAGGATTCGTTTTACTATCCTGCGGAGAGGGAATTAATCGAGGCACCCCGCCTGTAACCAACATCCTTAATGGTGTATATATAAATATTTCTTACACCGGATACGAGCAAATTATAGAACGGTATCAGTTTACATCGGATGGAATTTTACCCAGTGGTACCTATACGAATAAGAAGATAATTCAAAATTTAGATCCCGATACTCCTTCGGAAATTAATGAAACGGTGATGACCATTACAGGAACCTATCAATGGGCACAACACGAGGGGTATACATATACGTTTGGTGAAAATGCATCGGATTTCATTCCCCTTAATCATATCATGTTTATCGAAACAAGCCGAGAAGCAAGTGGAGCCAATGCCACATCATTTGATACATCCATTTTATATCGGCATATCTTAAGTATTTATGTTGACCACGAGAAGGTATCCCTTCGTCCCTTTGTTTTACGAAATGATTTAGAAGAAACGCCCATTTATAATACCGATGATGAAGTAGATTTAGATTTTGAAGGCATTTGGCAATCGTACTTTCAGCTGTATCAACCCCATGATTTGCTCGAATGGGCTCCTGTTGTTAGTGTTTATGATAAATATGTTTTGTATGATAACGGGCGGTTTACATGGGAGCGGTCGGAAAATTATCCGGGTCGTGTCCCTATCGCTTCAAAAAAACCCGTCGTAAGTGGTGCTGAAAAACCGTTTTATTACTATTATGGAACGGCAGGTTTTGAATTGGATGGTGTAAAAAAACCAGCTTATCTAACAGATGAAGCGCTTCTAATGGACTATCCAATCTATACAAAAGAAACCTTAAACTAACTGATTTTCTTGTTAAGTGAGGACCGCATTTATGCATACTCAATTATTAATCCCAATTCAACAGGTTTGGCTATCGGTTCATGCAATGATTAAATCTTGTACGGTCTATACACGTTTTTGGGCTTTCGGGATTGTTTTTTCTGTAATACTACTTGGAGGGTTTTCATGTGGTGAACCCATCAACCAAGGGCAATACATTCCCGATAGCATTATTAATGGAACATTTCTAAATGAACGGGTGGAAGGGGCACGGATTTATGAGGAAACATATAGTTTCACAACCGATGAAACCTACAATCCAAGTGGAACATATACCCGAGAGCTAAAAGAATACAGACCGGATCCGATGGATGCAAAACAGTGGAATTATTATAAAACAGATACCACAACTGGAACGTTCCAATGGTGGAATGAAACCGAAGGAACGATTCAGCGTACGGTTGGGAAAGATACTATACCGATTGATTCGATTTTTCTCATGGAGGAATCCTTTACTACGAATGATCCGGAACTTCCTTCCCATGACTTGGAAAGCTATATTGTAAGTTTTTATGTGGATGATGAAAAGCTGGCGTTTCGGTCTTTTAATCGAATCGATGGAGGGGAGCCGACGCCCTTACTTACAGGAACATGGCAATCCCGCTATGAACGCCAGCAACAAACCCAAATCGGGGATGCTTCCATCTGGCAGGAAATAGACATGATTCTGATTGAATATCAATTTTTCTCCGATGGAAATGTAACTTCGTATAAGGAAGAAATATATGGGGGGTCGAATCCAATCTATTCGGATTATTCTGGGATTTTTCAAGTACCTAATAGTGCGGGTTTTATTATGGATGATGACCCACAATTTGCCTATCGGGAAGAAGAAGCACTGCTACTGGAATTCTCTGTATTCTATCGCCAAAAGGCTGATCCGGGCACAGCGACAGGGTGTTGTTGGAATTCATCAAGTAATGGTCCTTGTGTCAATGAAAGCAATGAAGTTATTCACTGTCAAACCGATGCGGATTGTGCAATCCCAGCTTGTGATCATCTGGATGGAGGAGTGAAGTTTTGTTTCTTTGGTGATGCCATTACCCCTGATCCGTGTGCACTTCCATAATACGAATTCCATACGGTTATAAAACACCAATCATTTTTAAGGAACCGTTTCTTACTCCAAGTCAAGGTAAAAAACCTATTTATAGAATGAATTTCTCTTACTAACATGGATTTCATACAAAGCCAATAACAAAATACGAATTAGGCTATCTATTTAATCCGCGGGTGGTTGGAAGGCATTTTGCTTTAGGATAATCCCCAGCATGGTAAACCACATTAATATGCCGATCTTTGAAAAAAAAGGAATCGAATCAAAATGAAAGAACGAATTGAAACCATCTTGGCAGATATTGAGGAAATTAGGCGTAAACATTCTATTATGCATCCTGTTACCTTAGTTGCGGTAAGTAAAACCCATCCACTAGAAAAAATTCGTGCCGCGCATGCAGCTGGACAGCGCATCTTCGGGGAAAGTCGGATTCAAGAAGCACGGGAAAAGATTCCTGAACTGGATGATCTAGACATTACATGGCATTTGGTTGGTCATCTTCAGACCAATAAAGCTAAATATGCCGCAAAGCTTTTTGATGTGATTGAATCGGTAGATAGTCTTCGACTTGCCGAAGAACTTGATAAGCGTTGTCGGGGGCTAGATAAAATCATGGACGTTTTTCTCCAAGTAAATACATCTGGAGAAGAACAGAAATTTGGAGTAGATCCTACTGACCTGGCATCATTGATTCAATCTCTTATTAAAATGGATCATATAAGAATTACTGGTTTAATGACCATTGGACCCTTGGTTGACGACGAACAACAAATACGCCAGGCATTTAAAAAGCTGGCTCAACTACGCGATTCCATCAAAGGGAAATTCCCCAGTCTATCATTAGAATACTTATCCATGGGTATGAGTAGTGACTATCGAATTGCAATTGAGGAAGGAGCGACCCATGTAAGGATTGGAACGGCACTTTTTGGAGAACGAATACCAGATTGAGATCAAAAGATGTAAAGGGCATTTTACTCACTTGTATACAGTGGAACCCCTCATATAAAATAGCTATTTGGATACCTCACCTTCTATTAGAAAATGCATACAACTATAGTATCTACAAATTGAGAGCCAATTGTGGGATCGAACAAAGAAAATGTGTATAATTTTTTGCTTTTTTATTATATTAGTAGTTGTATAGGCGTTTTGATGGTTGATAGATGACAAAATGAAGCTCCATTTATGAAACCGCACCCTGGTATATAGGTCCGTTTCATAATACTATAGATAGAAAAAGGTCCCATGCGTTGGTTTGAGTCTTTATTGGGGAACTACGAGATACGTTTCTATTTTTCAGGTTAGAGAGACTCGTATCTCATGACACCAGGTTTACGAATTGGTTCTTTACGTTCACCCAATCTGTTTTTTGATACGATCTCTGAATAGAATGGGTTTGTTTGAGTATACGGTTATCAATGGGAATCGCTTACTGACTTAGGCAATATTTCAATATTCCGTGTCGGTGAATACAACAGATATCTCAAACAAATGCGAGGGGTTGAATGCGATAAATAATAATGATGATCTGGGTTTAATTAGGATACGCTCGTATGAAGAAAGATGATGTGGCTTCTTCCATCCTACTTTCTGATGTTTCTGAAGGGATAGCAATTATTCAGAAGAGCCATATTGTCTGGCAAAACGAAGCGTTTTATTCCCAACTTGAATATGACTCCAATAAATTACTCAATAAATCGATTACTGCAATTCTTGCTCCCGAATATAGTGTTTCATTTAAACAACAGCTCCAATCCATAAATGCATCCACTCCGCCTATAACACTTAATCTCATATTACTGGATCGCCATCATCAAGAGCTACAGGTAGAAGTACGGCTGCGACATATTACATATGAAGGGAAAGATGCCCATCTGTTTGTGTATAAGGATCAAACCATTCAACGGAGTACTGCTCGGGAGCGTGATCTTGCAACGAGATTAATAAAAGAAGAACGAAGTATTTTCACTAAAGGGAATGTGGTGATTTTTAAATGGCGTAATGATCCGGAATATACTGTAGATTATGTTTCTCCCAATGTAGTTGATGTGATGGGATACACGGTTGATGATTTTAAATCGAAAGGGATCAGCTATCTTGAGATAATTGCAGAGGAAGATCGTACCACTATAGTAAAAGAAACGGAGAAGTATCGAACCAAGCAAGCGGATTTTTTTGAACACTCGGATTATCGGGTGATTACTAAAACCGGCGAACCCATTTGGCTTCATGATTTTACGACTGTTATTCGGGATGACCAGCATGTGATTCAATACTTCTTAGGGTATGTGATTAATATTACGAATCGCAAACACATGGAACAAGCATTACGGGAAAGTGAGGAACGTTTTCGCTTGTTGGTTGAAACAATGACGGATGGATTAGCAATCGAAAATACCCAAGCATTGTTTGAGTATGTTAATGCAAGTCTTTGTACCATGCTTGGATATGAGCGTTCGGAATTAATACACCAACCAGTGATTGATTTTGTTCATCCCTCCTCTCGGAATACATTTAAAAAGCAATATGAGAAGCGGCGCAGTGGCGCGTTAAATACCTACGAATTAAAGTGGGTAAAAAAAAATGGGCAGACCTTGGAAACAATTATCGCCCCATCAGCCATTGTAGATCAGCAAGGGAATATGAATGGCAGTTTTGCTGTTATCACCGATATTTCCGAACTCAAAACCAGGGAAATCCAAATAAAACAATTAAACGAACGCTTAGAAGAGCAAAATGAAGAACTCCGTCTTGCAAATATAAAACTAGAAGCATCTCACCATCAATTGGAACAAAAGAACACGGCACTTAAACGATCCTTTCAAGAATTAGAACAAGTCAACAAAGAGCTGCACGAAGCGAAAGAAATGGCTGAATCTGCCAATCGTACCAAATCTGAATTCCTTTCAGTCATGTCGCACGAACTTCGTACGCCCTTGAATGGGATATTAGGGCATACCCAAATCATGTTACTTAATAAACATATGAGCGCAGAATATCGGGATTCGCTTGATGTGATTATCAAATCAGGAAAGCACCTGCTTTCGGTGATTAATGATATTTTGGATATTGCTGCTATCGAAGCGGGTCAAGAACGAGAAACAGAAGATTCTTTTTCTACATCGGAATTGGCACGTTCTGTTGTAGAAATAGTACGTGGGGATAACCCCACTCATTTGGAATACCGTATTGATGTGCCAGATATGTATATTAAAACCGATAAATCAAAAATCCGGCAGGTGTTAATTAACTTGCTTTCCAATGCGAAAAAATTTACACCGGAATTCGGAACCATTACGGTGGAAATGCAAGTCCAAGGGGATAAACTGCTATTTAAAGTAAAGGACACGGGTGTGGGTATCCCCAAAGACAAACACAAATCTATTTTTGAACCATTTTACCAGGTTGATTATAGTTCCACTCGAGATTATGAAGGATCTGGATTGGGTTTAGCGTTGTGTGAACGATTGGTGGAACGGTTACAAGGAGAAATCTGGGTGGAAAGCGAACCGGGTAAAGGGAGTATCTTTTTTTTCACAGCAGCATATACTCCCCAGGATAATGAACTTGCCAATAACGCTACAGATGAGAATCCAACCACGAAATATGGAATTGATGGCGTACGGGTTTTAGTCGTTGATGATGATCCCGTCAGTTTGTCCGTTGTTACCACGTTGTTAAAAAAGTGCAAAGTTCAAACCTTGGTTGCACATAATGGACATGAAGCCGTAGATCAATTAAAAGCCCGATATGATCAAATAGACATTGTATTAATGGATTTACAAATGCCCATGATGGATGGATTCGAAGCAATTGCCCAGATCAAATCCAATGAACGATACTGGCATATTCCAATTATTGCGGTGACGGCGTTTGCTCGTGAGGAAGATAAGGAACGATCTAGACAAGTTGGTTCCGATGATTATATTACAAAGCCATTTGGGATCGATGAGTTGTTACGTACGATACGGAAATGGACTCGTGATCAAGAAGAGTAAGCAGGGGTACAGTTTTGCCCAGGACTGGACTTGAACCAGCACACCCGAACGGGCACTAGCCCCTCAAGCTAGCGTGTCTACCAATTCCACCACCTGGGCAGCTTCGTGGATACAATATAACAGGTCTGTACGGGATCGTCAAGATGACTCCTGTATCCTTTCTGCTTTCTTTTGTCTGACTGAAATTTATTTGTTATGTTTGTAGTGGGATGTACCTTCGCTGGAATTTATCCAGTTGGAATAGCGGAGTGTACACACATTAGCTTCCACCTGATGATCATGATCCCATTATTTGTACCATCCAGCTGGTAGGAACTATGGTATGGCATATGCTGATTTAATTTATGATGTCAATGATCCTTCTGAACAAGCATATCTTTTAAAACAGGGAACTCTTATTTATTCTATAGAACAAGAGCAATTTGAGTTCTGTGGAAGCAATATGATGTTCGGGGTGAGTGAGCTCCTATTGGAACGTGCATATGATCGTCCTTTTACTAGGCAACTTCAGGTATTGGAAGGCGAATCCTGTGAATATCGGAAAGTCCCGAAAGAACACGTATTGAAGTATGCCAAATCGTTTAATATTGGATGGACGATCGCTCAAAATATGGCGCATGTAATTACGTCTTGCCAGCAGATCTTCACCGAAAAGAATCACCAACTTTCTACCAACCAAAAACTCATTAAGGGATTGAGTATAGTTTTTGCCAAAAATGTTAATTTGCTACAACGATTTGTTGATCACAATCATTATACCTGGTTGATTGATATTCTTGCCAAACATACGAAATCTGCAATTTATCGGCAGGGGAATTCTTTTCTTTGGGAACCCAAAGCCAGTACCTTTGCTATCGATACAGAATTGATCCAACGTTTTCTGAAAGTATATCCAGCAGATAGCATCATTATGGAAGAGGGCGAACCGGCAACGGAATTATTCATTCTCAATAAAGGACAGCTCGAAGTGTCAGTACGGGAAAAAATCCTGGATAAAGTAGAAGAACCCGGTACGATCATTGGTGAAACAGCAATGTTATTAAAGCAAAATCGTACAGCAACGTTAAAAGCCCTATCCGATGCAGAACTCATTAAAATTCCCCATACTCAGATTCAACTCATTTTTGAGGAGGGGAAAGATTTCTTTTTACGTATGTTGACCACGTTGGCTCAGCGTGAAGCGTTTAATATCCGCACCGTGGGTGAAGTGAATCGTTTATTACAAATCTACGGAACGGATGAAGATTCCTTGATGGAACGTATTGCTCAAATACAAGTGGAAATAGAAGGATTTGGAAAACAGTCTTCTACCCTCGCCAATAAATACGAATTAGATTGGCTGGATCGGGTGGCTATTAATGTTGAAGAAGAAGCTGCGGTGGAGATGGGAAAACGGGCACCTATTGAGATGGTTTATGATTGGTTGGATCCAGCAGAACAAGGATATATCTTAGAAGAAGGGAGTATCACATACGAATTAGGAGGGGAATCCTTTGAATTTAGTGGAACGAATATGATGTTTGGGGTTGCTGAATTGCTTTTATCCCAACAATTAGATGAACCCATCCAACGTCATCTGCGTGTCGTGAAAGGGGATTCCTGTAAAATTCGATCGGTGGGTCCAAAACGAATTATAGATATGGCTTCACAGTATCACATCGGGTGGACCATTGCACAAAATATTGCCCAGGTAATTACACAAGTACAACAGATCTACCGTAAAAAAAATGCGGAACTGGAATCCATTCAAGGAAGTTATGAACGAGTGATAAAAACATTACGGGTGCTCTTTGCTAAATCGCTGAATACGGTGAAGCGATATTATGATGAAAAACGTTATCCGTGGTTACTGGATCTGATAAAGAAATATGAGAAGAGGCGAACGTATAAAAAAGGGAATCTCTTTATTCTTGATAAGGCAGCTACTCGAATCACCGTACGTGGCGAAGCGTTGGATCCGTACACCCGTATGTTTAAACGGGGAGATGTTATTGTGAAAGAACACGAACCTGCTCGGTATGTTTATATTCTTGTTAGTGGAATAATTGATGTATTAGTAGAACATAAAAAGATTGATTCCGAAACCGAAACAGGGGCTGTGATTGGGGAAACAGCGATGCTGTTGGGGCAAAATCGTACTGCCACCTTGATCGCAGCCGATGAAACAAAGGTGATCTGTCTGGATCAGGAACAGATTAAAACGGTATTTGAAACCGATCCCCAGTTCTTTTATAAAATGCTGGTTACACTATCAAAACGAGAAGCCTTTAATGTAAAAGCCGTACGGGAACTTAATCGTATTCAGGCAAAGTTTAAAGAAGACAAATTATCAGCACGAAACGAAGTGTCTGAGTTAAAAACGGATATCATAAATTTTTATGAAGATGCCCTTGAATTGGCAACTCGGTATACTATTGATTGGTTAACGAATTTGGTGGAAGAAATTCGTGTGGAGTTCGATACCATGATGGAATACGCAAAGGATTACGATGCCCGCCCTTCCGAATCGTAAGCCAGAATATGGTTATAATGGGGTTGCACTTCCTACTCGTACTCCGGGAAACATTGTATGAAACGTTCGTGCTAATGACTCCAATGCAGCATATTCGGATACCAGTGCAAACAACGTAGACCCGGATCCCGTCATACGAGCACATAGCACATCAGGTTGGTTGTTCAACCATGTATGCATTTGTCCCAATTGGGGATACCGGTTAAAAACAATATCTTCAAACCGGTTGATGAATAGGGTACCCAGTGTATTCCAATCCCAATCGGTTTGTATCGCGTCAAAAATAGCTTGCTCCCGTAATACAGGTGTATAGCACAAGCGATCCACCTGCTTATACGCCCAACGTGTTTCAATCTTAATCCCAGGAAATACTAGGAAAAACCAAACCTGTTGTTTTATAGTACAAAGTGGAATTAAGTGTTCTCCAATTCCTTTTGCAAAACAAGGCGTATTCCACAAAAAGAAAGGGACATCCGCTCCGAGGTGGA
Organism: uncultured Spirochaetia bacterium; assembly: GCA_964414635.1. Lineage (GTDB taxonomy): Bacteria > Spirochaetota > UBA6919 > CAYPZJ01 > CAYPZJ01 > CAYPZJ01. Next base: position 8,605 of record CAYPZJ010000001.1, on the reverse strand, counting down.
TTGCATAGGTTGCTAATTGTTCTCGGGTCAATCCCAGTTGATAATATTGATTTAACCCGATTAATGTCATAGCAGCATTACTAGAACCTCCTCCTAATCCTCCACCGGTTGGAATTCGTTTGTTTAAATGGATCGCTACGCCCATGGAATGGGATCGGAAATATGGATATAATTGATTATAGGCTTGTACAATAAGATTGTGGTCTGTTTCCAACTGGTTTGCAGAACAAGTAAACAGGAACGGATAGGGATGGGGGGAAAACGTAAGGGTATCTTCAAAGGAAATTGGTATGAATACTGTTTCTAGCAGATGATACCCTGATGGAAGCGTACCGGTTACTTCCAGATGAAGGTTTAGCTTTGCGTTGGATCGGATGGTTATGGGCATTGACGTTTTTCGTGAATCATGGTATATTTTACTACGAACTGCCGAAGTAGCTCAGCTGGTAGAGCAACGCATTCGTAATGCGTAGGTCATGGGTTCGAATCCCACCTTCGGCTCATTCCGCATACATAAAATCGGTACAATACCGATATACTTGAATACACATCCTTTTCTACTTATTAATGTTTACTTTTTACTATGGGATTTGTTTTCTAGTTGTCGTGATACAAGAAAGTGCGAAAATTGGTTTTTTGTAAGGAAAGCATGGTAATCGGTGTTAAAACAAGCGAGTTGGTTTGGAAATGGTTCTGATTACGAACCCCAATCCGAAGCATCCGCCGCGTTTAAATTTGGCTTGTGCAATTTGACACACGGTTTGAGTTCGTTTACGAGTAGTATTCGAACCCTTGTTGGCAGAGCTGATTAACCTATTCGGAATAAGAGAAAGCGGAAAATTCATGACGTACATGTTCATTATTCTATGGTTATTAGGTGGGCAGGTGATTACCCAGGATGATTCCATCCTTTCCGAGCCCCGCCTTTTAGATAGTAAAACAACCATATCGGATCAATATATTTGGAGTGGGGAAACCACGCAGATCATTTTCACAACCCACTGGATCAATACCCAGGACTATTTTTTTACCTATACCACGGAGTTCGATAAACCGGGTATCATTTTACAGGATATTGATGTTTATACAAGCACCGCTATCCAACAAGATCGTCCAGCTGAACAGATCCAGTTGGTGTATACGATTTATGTAGACGACGATGAACCAAGTGGCTTTATGGAGCTACCAGGAATTGATCTTATTTTCTCTCCTAAATTAGAGAAACTCCGGAAAGTGATGGTTACTCGGAATTTAGAAGTGACGGAAGAAAATATCAGACAGCTGAATACCGAACTTTCCATCCGGACCACCAGCCACATTAAGCAGCTGGGAGTAACCCATCCGCTTACCATACAAATTATTACTACGATTGGTATGATCCTGGGATCCCTCTTATGCGCTGTTTTCATTGTTCTTATTATTTATTATCTAGCCATCATCCGGAAGCAACGTATCATTGAACAAGGGGATGAACTACCCGAAGATTATCCAGAACGAATTTATCAGAAATTCCTAGAAGCAAAAGTTCACAAAACCCGACGGGGACTTAAACATTTGATTCCTATTACTCGTATGCTCATCACCCAATTCATTTTGCGCAAAGCACAGGTACGTCGCTTGGAAGATTTTTTTAAATTGAAGCAGTATGATGATCAGATCAAGGAGGGGGTTACCAAATTCTTTATGTTACTAGACAACCTTCAGTATGGAAAGCAGCGGATGACGACTCAGGATTTGGAACACCTGGAAAATGAAGTAAAAACAGTTCTTTTTGTATTATAGAAATGCTGTTCGTGGTATTCAGGATGGGGAATCCCAAGTCAGACGAATACCCGAACCACCAGATGAGGAGAAACCATGGACATTGATATTTCACGTTTGAACGATCAAGTAAATCAAGAAATGGAGCACGTCCAAAAGGTAAAGACAGAAATTGGGAAAGTAATTGTAGGACAACAGGAAATGATCGATCGGTTGTTGATTACGTTGTTTACTAACGGACATGTTCTCATCGAAGGAGTTCCCGGTCTTGCGAAAACGTTGACGGTAACGAGTTTGGCGAAAGCTATCAGTGCAGATTCCAAACGAATACAGTTTACACCGGATCTACTCCCTGCTGATTTAATTGGAACCCTAATTTATAACCAGAAAACAGGTGATTTCACAACAAAGAAAGGGCCCATCTTCACCAATATTCTTCTTGCTGATGAGATCAACCGAGCGCCTTCCAAAGTACAAAGCGCCCTGTTAGAGTGTATGCAGGAACGGCAGGTAACCATTGGTGATACGACATTCCAGCTTCAAGAACCATTCATTGTATTGGCAACGGAAAATCCCATTGAGCAAGAGGGAACGTATCCCCTTCCTGAAGCACAAGTGGACCGGTTTATGTTGAAATTGAAAATCACTTATCCAACAAAAGAAGAGGAAAAGGTGATTGTCAAACATGTGGTGGAGGAAGGTTTGCATGAAATCCAACCGGTTATTAGTATGGAAAAAGTGCTGCAGCTGCGTGATTTAATAAAACAAATATACATTGATGAAAAGGTTGTGGACTATATTTTGGATATTGTTGCAGCATCCCGTTATCCCCAAGATTATAAAATTGACCCGGATTTAATCACGTATGGGGCATCCCCTCGAGCGTCCATCTTTTTAGCCTTGGCAGGGAAAGCTCGAGCATTTCTCCAAGGACGTGGATATGTCACTCCTGAAGATATTCGTGTAATCGGGGCTGATGTGCTGCGCCATCGGATTATATTAAGCTATGAAGCCGAAGCGGAAGATAAGGATGCGGATGAAATCATTCAACGGATATTCAATACAGTTGAGGTACCTTAATGGAACAATCCGATTTACTCAAGCGAATTCGTAGGATTGAAATCCATACCAAGAAAATTGTCCAAGGGATGCTAGCGGGGGATTATCACAGTGTATTTCGTGGGCAGGGAATGGAATTTGAGGAAGTAGCGGAATATACACCCGGTGATGATATTAAAAACATCGATTGGAATGTTACAGCACGTTCCGACCAGGCGTATGTAAAACGGTATACCGAAGAACGCGAGCTAACGGTGGTCATTGCGATCGATGCATCCGCTTCCCAACAATTTGGGACCCAGGGACGTACCAAGCAAGATTTAGCGTTGGAGGTATCCGCCTGTTTAGCTTTTTCCGCACTTCAGAACAAGGACAAGGTTGCTTTATTAATTTTCACCGATGAAATAGAGTTATTTCTACCCCCTCAAAAAAGCCGAAATCATGTCCTACGCATTATCCGCGAAATTGCTAAACCCAAAGTGCAAGGAACTCGTACGGATATCAACCAGGCTTTAGAATATCTAAATCGTGTCCTCAAAAGAAAAGCAATCGTTTTTTTTGTGTCGGATTTTCTTTCTCCCTTGGATTATCAAAAATCCTTAAAAATGGCAGCATATAAGCATGATTTTGTAGCGATCCACATTGAAGATCAAATGGAACATATCCTCCCAGAAGTTGGGATGATCGAGGTGGTGGATCCCGAAACCGGAGAAATCGTGGTGGTAGACACCAACAGTCAGAAAATGAAACATGCATATGAAAAAGGTATTGTACAGATGGAACAGGAACGATTGGGTGTTATGCAATTATTAAAAATCGATTCCATTAAACTTCAAACCCATAAACCATATTTGTTACCCCTCATACGCTTTTTTAAACAACGTTCCCGAAGGAGATAAAGTAGTTTGAACATGGTTTGTACGGTTAAGCGCTATCTTGGTTTCCATTCCCTCCGTTGGATACTGACTACATGGTTGCTTGTTTGTAGTGTTACGATGGGATGGTCCCTTGATATAGAAATCGGGGCAGAAGGTTTAGGAACCGTTCCCGGCTCCCTTATTGAGCTGACTTTTACGATTCAATTATCTCCCTATGAAAAATTGGTGTCGCTATCCCCATCCATCCCCATGAAACCCAATGAGTCATGGGATGTGCTGAATCTATTTACCCGTGCGGATATTCCATACGAGTGGGTACATCCCAAAACAGATTCTGAATCGCAAATGGAAGAACAAACTGATGAAGTGCCATCCGGTGGTGTCGATGAAAACGAGGAGGCTACTATTCCTTTAGAGACGAATTCGAGTGTACAACCATCTGATGAATTCCCGGCGAATGAAGATCAAAACGATGCCGATGTGGAATCTGAAACGACGCCCTTAGCAGAACCGTTACCTGTAGAAATTCCCCCATTCCCTGAAGAACCTCCCTACGAATTAGAAATCATCCCGTATGCCGATGGAGCGCAGTATCATATCTCCCAACATACCGATGCACAGAAAAACAGAATGCTTACCGTTCGCTGTCAAGTACGGATATTTGATTATCGATTGTTTCATATCCGTACTCTTCATGTTGTATATACTAGCGGAGGCATGAAAAAACAGACATTTGTACCTGCTGCGACTCTGCATCTGCGGCAATTGAAGCTACAAGAAAACGCCCAACCACTTCCTCTATCACCTTATATAGAGAATCCTCATACATTCTGGAATTCACCATTGTTTTACGTTTTACTTGCTGGAGTTATTTTAGGCGTGATTACACTCATCCTATTTCTGATACTGAAATATGGAGTCAAAACTCGTGTCTATGGGCATCTTCGAACACCCTATGAGATAGCCATGGAGGAGATGCGAACGTTGATACAATCCGAGCTGCTGGCATCAGGGGAAATAAAGGAATTTCATGTGGAATTATCGATTATTATCCGACGATTTTTAAGTAGAACCTTCCGTATCTTTATTATGGAAACAACAACGCAGCGGGTTCCTGGTTTATTGAAACTTCGAGGAGTTGAATCAGATCACCAGACAAAGATTATGCAGTTTTTAGAAACCTGTGATATGGTGAAATTTGCGAAAGTGATTCCGAATTCAGATGAAATTGACTTAACCTATCAACGGGGGATGGATATTGTACAACGGATGGAGCGTCCCGAATTGGTAACCCATCCTGCTGCTTCTGCATCTTCCCAAACAAAGGGGGAATAACGTTGTTTTACTTTTTACATTGGGGCTGGTTATTTCTTTTAGGGTTGGTCCCTTTGCTTATTCTAGTTCGGTACGTGATCTACCGACGCCATACCGGACGGTTTCGTTTTTCCACCGTTTTTATGTTAAAAAAGATCGGTGCCGACGTATCGTTTATTAGACGTCATCTGCTTTTTATTTTAAATCTGCTTGTTTTAACCCTTCTTGTTGTAGGAATGGCACGTCCTCAGTATGGAGAACCCAAATACGATGAAACTTCTATCAAAGGAATTGATATACAAATCTTGTTGGATGTATCGGGGAGTATGCAATTTGTAGATGGCGACCCCGAAAAAATGGGGATGGAAGCGTTTGCGCGGGGATTCACGGTGTTTTATCATGATGTAAAACAAGTTGCAGAACCCCGTATTGACGTTGCAAAGCGAGTACTGATAGATTTTATTCATCGTCGTACTAACGATCGTATGGGACTGATTGTTTTTTCTAACTTCCCAATGCGGTTGGTTCCTCTAACAACTTCACGGTTATCATTGATTAATGAATTGAAAAAAGCCGACTTTGATTATATTGGTGGAACTGGAAAAACAGCTATCGGTGATGGATTAGGAATGGCAATGGTGGGATTGGAAAGTTCACCTGCACAATCCAAGGTGATTATTTTACTGACAGACGGAAATTCTAACAAAGGCAAGGATCCCGAAGAAGTAGCAAAAGAAGCAGCCAAACGAGGGATAAAAATATATACCATTGGCATCGGTGATAAAGAACATGTTATGGTTCCCCTTCCTAATCAAAGCCATATCTATCAGCTGCAATCAAACACAGAGATACTGCAAGAAGATATTCTGAAACGTATTGCATCATCAACAGGTGGACGTTTTTTTCGAGCGGTAAGTGAAGAAGATCTTCAAGAAGTATATCGAACCATTGACGCGCTGGAAACCTCGATCATTGATACTCGGATGGTTCAAACCAAAACATCAGAGCTGTTCTTTTATTTTGTTATCGCCGCACTTATGCTTTTGTTACTTACAATAGGATTACGATATACGGTGTTACGAACCATCCCTTAGTTTACGGGGCATCATATTCGTAGGGTCCAATTGATAATGGATCCGTACGTGGCGTATGGTTAAAATCATCGATAACGCCTGCGATAAATACTCCCCCAATGTGAAACGTTAATCCATCAAAATTACCAGTGTAATAACCTTCTGAATCTATGGTTCCCAGTGTTTCATTGATAAACAATAAGGTATTAAGCGTATAGGAACCTCCTACAACACTGATGGTATCACTTAAATTTGTTTTTAATCCTTCTGTATAATCATGGTAGAGGTATGTACACCCAAAGATATTTTGTGCTCTAACGGATGGAAAATCAGAATACATATCGCTTTCGATGATCCCATAGGTTTCAGCATGCCCACTCGTGCTAAAAATGAGATTATTTTCTATCGTTGGTTCAATATTGGTGGGTCCCGGTGAATCCAGATAGATTCCTTGAAAAGGTGCTGAATGTTCACAATAAATCATGTTATTCTGGATTAGTGCATTGGTATCGTATACATAGATACCCACGGTTTGGGTGTTGCTTCGTCCTGCAATAATTCGGTTATTTTGGATGATTGCAGGAGCTACATTGGTATCAATCGCTCGAGAATAACTGGATCCTTCCCCTCCATCAATCACATTATACCTAAGCGCAGGAGCAGGATCAGAGCTTTCTATTTTAATCCCAAAGGAATTCCCTCCCATTCCACCAGATAGTACGCAGTGTTGAACATGTATAGCAGAATTCACAATACGCAAGGCATGATTCGAAGAGCTGGAAGAGGCGTATACCGAAAACCCATCGAATGAATTACCAGAACTTACATTTTCAATTAATACTGCAGAACTCCCCCCACTACTCTGGATCGTAGTCAATGAAGGATCTTGAGAACGATGGGAGAAATCTTCTGCGAACCCACCGTAAATAGAAATATTATCGACAGATACTTGAATATCTTCCATGTAGGTACCTTGCGCGACAAAAATAGAAATCGACTGCACCGGTGTACCCGCAGCAGTGATTGCGCTTTGAATTGAATCATAGGGATCTATAATCGAGCCATTACCTCCGGTTGCATCATCATTTACATATATTACATCATCGGTTACGGTAAACTCAAAGATTTTATCTGTTACTTGGTTTCCATATAAATCAGAAAAAGATACCGTAACGGTCCCCGCTCCACTACCCCATGTTGCAGCCGATGGAGTCAAGGTTAAGGTATCATTGGTTTGGATATCCGATGACCAGGTAGATTCGGCATTCGACAACGATCCTACGGTAACTATTGAAACCGTACTCTGATCTATGGATTCTGAAAATTTAAACAATAGTGATTCGGTAGGGAGTAACGGAACAAAGGGTTCAGGAACAGGTTGTACGGTTGGCGCGGTATTGTCTACTATATAGGTTAATGTAATTGTTGTTGTGACCGATTGATTGATCCCTTGCACTTCAAGTGATAATTGGCGATCGACTCCCTCGCTCCAGCTTACTTCAGGTGAGATGATCAGTGTATCCTCGGGAAATGTGGTTTTTTGCCATTGGATTCCTACGGAAGTACCACCAATTTCTGTTGCTAAATCACCAGTAGTGGTTAGAACCGTTGTATTCATAGTTTCTGAAAAAATAAGTGTAATGGAACCCGTTGGTAGCAATAAGGTGCCAGTATCCGGCGTAACATCATAAGATACGGGTTGAATACTCGAGGATGAGGAGATCTGCGAGTATTGAGATGATGAAGTCTTATTGCCGGTTGATACGGATGTTGTCGCTATTACAGAGGATGATTCGGCATCAGGAAGATGGAAATACTCAAAAATACTTGCTTGTGTACAAAAAAGGCTCATAAGAAATAGAAACAAGATCAAACTGTTAATAAAAATGAATGGAAGTCGCATAATTAATCCTTTGGATTCATATTCTTTTGCGTAAATTAATCTACGCAAGAGCGTTAGATTACTATGATACTACACCATGCCTAACATTGGTACAATCTTGGAGTACCATGTACGCCACCCAATTTGATAATATAACATACCATGAAAATCTTGCAACCAGTTTTTTGTTTTTTGATCATATTTTTGTTTTAGATGATTGTATGGGTTTCGGTCTCTTTAGATAAAAATATACAATGGGGTCAATACAGAGCTTGATCCTTATCAGAATCAACCGTAGGGACGTATCTCCGTGTCTACCTTGCTACTTTAAGATATTGCATTCTTTCCATGGAAATGTGTAACCCGGTTGTAAACGATTTAAATTAAGTGATGAGATTTTTGCCAGATTTCTAGGGATCTCGCTGACGACTGAATATTGATCGTTATTTAGCAAGCGCGAAACCAGGATGAATTTGTTGTTTTAACAAGTATTCGCTACAATGCTGTATCACAACTTGCCCATAAGGACAAGGTTATTAGTTAAAAACATCGGAACTATATCCTTTAGGGTGCTATATGAAACAGGATGGGTGCGAATTTAAAAAATGGTAGATTCCTGTTGATGATTAAATGCTGTT